>CAMFHW010000041.1 GCA_945952175.1 uncultured Phenylobacterium sp.
CGCCTGCACGGTCACTGCCTTGTCTGGCACGAGGCCATGCCCGGCTGGCTCACCCGCGACCTGCGCCCCGATAACGCCGAACGCCTCCTGGTGACCCACATCGACACCGTGGTGCGCCGCTATGCGGGGCTCGCCCTGTCCTGGGATGTCGTGAACGAGGCTGTGGAGCGGAATGATCGGCGCGCGGACGGCCTGCGCCTGTCGCCCTGGTTCCGCGCCCTGGGCCCGGGCTATCTGGAGACCGCCTTCCACGCCGCCCACGCCGCGGATCCCGCCGCGCGCCTGGTGCTGAACGACTATGGCCTGGAATATGACGACGAGACCTGGATGGTCGAGAAGCGGGCCACGATGCTGGAACTGCTGCGCGGCCTGGTCCGCCGCCGCGTCCCGATCCACGCCCTCGGCGTCCAGGGTCACCTGATCGGCCACCGTGCGCCGGCCTATGGCCGCGGCCTCGGGGGCTTCCTGCGCGCGGTCGCCGACCTCGGCCTCGAGATCCACGTCAGCGAGCTGGACGTCGACGACCAGAAGGTTCCCGGATCGGTGGCGGCGCGCGATCGGATCGTGGCCGAGCACTATGCCCGCTTCCTGGAGACGGTGCTGCACGAACCCGCCGTGACCCGCGTCGTCACCTGGGGCCTGTCGGACCGCTATACGTCCAAGACCTTTCTCTCCCCCCGCGCGGACGGCGCGCCGGTGCGGCCCCTGCCGTTCGATGGCGAGCTGGAGCCCAAGCCGGCCGCAAGGGCCCTGGCGGGCGTGATCGCGGGGCGTCGCGCTAGGCTGCGCCCATGAAGTTCAGCAGTTCGGCGATGGCGATCCGGCGGCTCGCCGCCCGCGCCAGGCCGTGGTCGAGCCGCGGCTCCACGTGGATCGAGGCGCCGGGCATGGCCAGCAGCTTGCGCGCGCCGGCGCCGAAATGGGCCTGCAGCTCGTCATAGGACGCGTCGTCCAGGCCCATCAGCAGATGGATGCGGGCGCCGCGGTCGGCGGCCTCCGCCAGGCCTTCGCGCAGGGCTCGGCCATCGGCCTGGTGCAGACCCGCGGCGAGCCGGCCCAGGAGCCGCGCCCAGAGGGTCTTCAGCACCGCGGCGACGTCGATCTTGCCGGTCAGCAGGCGGCGCCAGGTTTGCGGATCCTTCAAGCCCGAGACATAGACCTGGGTCGCGCGCCCCTCGTCGCGCATGTCGGGCCGCACGGACTCGCCCTCGCGCCAGACGAGCTTGCCGCTCACCGAGAAGACGCCGCCGACGCGCGGGTCCGCGGCGAGGGCGCGCAGGGTGTGGAACGATCCGGAGCAGACGCTGGCCAGCGCCACCTCAGGGAAGCCCTCCGCCGCCAGCAGGGTGACCGCGTCGGAAAGGTCCGATTGGCGCGAGACGCTGTAGACGTGGGTCTGGTCCGGACCGTCGCTGTCGCCGATCCCGGCGAAGTCGAAGCGCAGCGAGGCCACGCCGTGCGACGCCAGGCTCCGGGACGCCTCGACGGCGAAGCGTCCGACCCCGGCCCGGGGCTCGGCGCTGGTGTTGCAGAAGATCACCGCCCGGCCATCCGAGGCGACCTCGTCGGGCAGGCAGAGCACGCCGTTCAGGCCCGGGCCGAAGTGCACGGGATGCTCGATGCAGCCGGGCGGGTGCAGGGCCACCGGCTCGGCGCCGATGTGCAGGGCGGTGACGTCCTGGGCCAGGCGGCCTGGGAAGCGGTCGGCCATCCAGGCCAGGACCTGGTCGAACACCAGGCTCGGCGTCTGCTGGCTGTGGGTGTCCTCGAACAAGGCGTCGTAGCCGGCGAAGTCGCAGGCCGAGACCTCCACGCCGAGGTCCGCCAAGCGCTCCGCGACCGGTCCGACCGTCGGATTGTGGGCGACGACCAGGGCTTGAGGCGGCGCGTGCTCGAGCCTGGCGAGGTCCAGCTGGCCGAGACCGGCGACGCTGGCCGACGACAGGCGCAGGCCTTGGGATTCGAGATCGGCGGCGCCCTCCAGGCTGCCCGTACGGCTCATGGCCCCGGCGAGTTTCAGCTCTCGCAGCCACTGCCGACCCGAGGCGACCGGCGCCAGAAGGACCATGCCGTCCGCCCCGATCTCGACGCTCGCGGCCAGGGAGGCGCCCAGGCGCAGGCCCAGCACCACGAGCCGCCGCGTGTCGGTGGCGGCGCGCAGGGCTTCGGCGGCGGCGGCCACGCCGGCCAGCCAGTCGGGCAGGACGTCCGCCTCCGGGTCGGTGGGGTCGAGGCTGTCGCCCACGCCGTGAAGGTCGAACCGCAGGACGGGATAGCCCGCGCCCGCCAGCCGTTCGGCCAGGATCCGCAAGGGGCGGTGGCCGCAGCGCCCGTCACGTCCCGGCGGCGCGCAGATCAGAACCGCGGCCTCGCCTCGCAGCGGGCCGGCCGGCGTATGCAACCATCCCGCCTGGCCCCCGAAGGCCAGCGGCCGGATCAGGGTGCCGGTGCCGTCCGCCGGGTGGAAACGGTCGGGTGTCGCAAACTGGGTCGCGGGTACTGACATGCGCGCCCACGCTGCAAGCTGGAGGCCGAACTACGGCCCAGCTTAGCCGCAACGATCAGTTGAGGCCAAGCTCCGGGCGTTGGGCCATCAACAGGCGCGCGGAGGCTTCCCGCATCCGCGAGTTGCCGATCATCAGCGGCGCCGAGGTCAGGTCGCGCACATGTCGCGAGACGCTGAAGTCGCCGGTCCGCGCGAAGCCCGCGAAACCGCAGACGGTCATGCACTCGCGCGCCACATGCAGGCAGGCCTCGGCGACGGCGGTCTTCAGACCGTTGTCATAGGCCGCGCCGGCGAAGCTCGGGGCCACCGGGGTCTGCCAGTCGAAGCGGTCGAGGGCCGCGCGCAGGCGCGCCTCGGCCATCTGCAGCTGCTCCACCGCCTCGGCGAGCACCAGGGCGCCGTGCGGCAGGTCGGTGTCGCCCGGCTTGCGCTTGGCGCGCAGGAAGGCGCGGGCGCGGGCCACGGCGTCGCCAGCGATGCCGGTCCAGATCGCGGCCCACAGGATGTGCGAGACCGGCGTCATGGTCGCCGCGGCGATCTCGGCGAACGGCGCCGGCAGGACCTGGGCGGTGTCGCCCCGGCCCGTGACCAGGAAGGCCTCGGTGCCGGTGCCGCGCATGCCCATGGCGTCCCAGGCGCTGCGGCGCTCGAGGGTCAGGCCCGGCTTGTCGATGACGGTCATCACCTGGTCGTTCTGGGTCGCGCCTTCGTGGGCGCGCGAGGTGACCAGCAAGGCGTCGGCGCTGGCGCCGTAGGACACGGCGGTCCCGCTCTTGGTGAGGGTGAAGCGGTCGCCGTCGCGGGCGATCGCGCAGTTGCTGGTGCGCATGCCGCCGCCGATGCCCTCTTCCGAGGTGACCGAGGCCAGGAGCAGTTGCTCGGCGTTCACGCGGCGCAGGAAGTCGGCGTGCCAGCCGTTGGCGGCCGAGTGGCGCACCAGGCACGCCACCTGGATGTGGTGCATGGCCAGGATCATGCCCGAGCTGCCGCAGGCGGCGGACAGCGCCTGGCAGTGCTGGGCGGCCTGGCGAAGGTCGCCGCCCGGGCCGTCATGGGCGGCCGGGACCAGAAGGCCGAGCAGGCCGTGTTCGCGCAGGGCGGCGAAGGTCTCGGCGGGGAAGCGGCCTTCCTCGTCGACGGCGGCCGAGGCCTGTCGGGCGATGTCCAGCACCCCCTGGGGCATCTCCAGGCGCCGTTGCTCGACCACCTGCGTCTTGGGCATGCTGGCGCTCACGACCGCACCCCCATCTTGCCGAATTCCAGAAGCATCACCCCACTCCAGCCTTCTTGCCTTTCGGCGAACCTACTGCCCCTTGGCTTGCGACTTCTTAACGCAACTGCGGATTTTACAAATTAATACATGGTTTAGGCGAGTGGACGAGTCGCCGCTCAACGGATGCGAGCGTGCGACACGTTTCGCACCGGCGTGGACCCTCGCGCTTGCCTTTAGCCTACTGGCGACGGGGCGGCGATATCTTCTCCACATTGCGTAGTTTACGCACAAATACCTGGGCGGACGAATTCGAGACACTGCGCGCCGCCGCCAGGTCCCATGTGCCGGAAAAGCGGGCGGGGGCTTGGTGACGCAGGGGCGATCGGCCATAGGTGCGCCGCCGACGCCAGAAGGACCCGACGTGACCGCCGAGCCCCGCTACATCCTGATCCTGAAGTGCCCTGACCGTAAGGGCGTCGTGGCCGCCGTGTCGGGCTTCCTGGCCGACAACGACGCCTCGATCGTGGAGTCCAACCACTTCAACGATCCCCTGGCCGGCCAGTTCTACATGCGCACGGTCTTCCGTCCCGACGGGACCATGCCGCCGATCGAGGCGCTGAAGGCCGGCTTCGCGCTGATCGCCCAGCGCTTCGCCATGGACTGGTCGCTGCACGACGCGGCGCAGAAGCCGCGAGTGCTGATCGCCGTCTCCAAGTTCGGCCACTGCCTGTTCGACCTCCTGCATCGCTGGCGGGCGGGCCTGCTGCCGGCCGACATCGTCGGCGTGGTGTCGAACCACGAGGACCTGCGGTCCTTCGTCGAATGGAGCGGCGTGCCCTTCCACCACCTGCCGATCTCCAAGGAGACCAAGGCCGCGCAGGAAGAGGCCTTCCTCAAGCTGGTGGAGGACGAGCAGGCCGACCTCGTGGTCCTCGCCCGCTACATGCAGATCCTGTCGCCGGCCATGTGCGCGCGGCTGGAAGGACGCTGCATCAACATCCACCACTCGTTCCTGCCGGGCTTCAAGGGCGCGCGGCCCTATCATCAGGCCCATGCGCGCGGCGTGAAGATCATCGGCGCCACGGCCCACTATGTGACCACCGACCTCGACGAGGGCCCGATCATCGAGCAGGGCGTCCAGCGGGTGGACCACAGCCACAACCCCGACGAACTGGTCCAGCTCGGCCGTGACGTCGAGTGCACGGTCCTGGCCCGCGCCGTCGGCTGGCACGTGGAGCACCGCGTGCTGATCGAAGGCGGCAAGACGATCGTGTTCGCCTAGGCGACGGTGAGCAGGGCCCGCCAGGTCGGTTCGAGGGCGATGATGTCGGCCTCGATCGCGCCTTCGATAGTGCGCTGTTCGTCGAAGGCCACGCCGGTCAGGTCGCCACGGCGCCAGCGCAGGCGCACGTCGTAGACGATGCCGCCGCGCACCTGCAGCAGCCGGAAGCGGCCGGGCAGGGGGTAGATCTCGGAGATTTGCACCTTGGCCCCGCCCTTGGACAGGTCGACCATGGTGCAGTCGGCCCACAGCTCGCGCTTGGGGCCATAGAAGGCCCGCGCCCAGAGGTTTACGACCTCACGGGGATGGGCGCGTCGGTCTTCGAAGCGGGTGTAGGGGGCCACGGCGCTCTCATATCGTCAAACTTCACCATAGCCGGCGAACCTTGCCGAAACATGCACTCGCAGGGTGAAGGCTTTGCCAACCACCGGGCGTTTCTGTGGAAAAACCGCCCGCTGGTGTGGATTGAGAGCGCCGGTCTTCAGGCCGTGACGGCCGCCAGTTCCGGATAGTCGACATAGCCCTCGGGACCCGGCGTGTAGAAGGTCGCCATGTTCCAGGGGTTCAGTTCGGCGCCCGCGCGGAGGCGCTCGACCAGGTCGGGGTTGGAGATGAAGTCCTTGCCGAAGGCCACCGCGTCGGCCTCGCCGGCGTCCAGCAGGGCCTGGGCCTTGGCGCCGTCCAGCCGCTCGTTGGCGATGTAGACGCCGCCGAACTCAGCCTTCAGCTTCGCGCCGATGCTGTCGTCGGCGGGATATTCCCGGGCGCAGATGAAGGCCACGCCGCGGTCCCTCATGGCGCGGGCCACATAGGTGAAGGCCGCCGTCAGGTCGCTGTCGCCCATGTCGTGGGAATCGCCCCGCGGGGCGATGTGCAGGCCCACGCGGTCGGGGCCGAACACCGAGATCGCCGCGTCGACCGCCTCCAGCATCAGCCGGGCGCGGTTCTCGACCGGGCCGCCATAGGCGTCGGTGCGCTTGTTGGAGCCGTCCTGCAGGAACTGGTCGAGCAGGTAGCCATTGGCGCCGTGCAGCTCGACACCGTCGAAGCCGGCGCGCTTGGCGTTCTCGGCGCCTTTGCGATAGGCCTCCACCACCTCGGCGATCTCGTCGAGCGACAGCGCGCGCGGCACCGGATAGGGCCGCTTGGGCCGCAGCAGGCTGACATCGCCCTTGGCCGCGATCGCGCTGGCCGAGACCGGCGCCTGGCCGTCCAGCAGGCTGGGGTCGGAAATGCGGCCCACGTGCCAGAGCTGTATGAAGATCAGGCCGCCCCGGTCGTGCACGGCCTTGGTCGTGAGCTTCCAGCCCTCGACCTGCTCGTCCGACCAGATGCCGGGCGTGTCGGCATAGCCCACGCCCAGCGGCGTCACCGAGGTCGCCTCGCTGAGGATCAGGCCGGCCGTGGCGCGCTGGGCGTAGTATTGCGCCACCAGCGGGCCGGGCGTCCGCTCGACGCCGGATCGAGCCCGCGTCAGCGGCGCCATGACGATGCGGTTCTTGAGGGTCAGGTCGCCGACCTTGAGGGGATCGAACAGGCTGGGCATGGAGACGTCCGTCAACGAGCGATGCGAAAGCGCACCGCGCAGATAGGCCCGAGGCCGCCGGCCGCCACCACAGAATTTCTGCGCCGACAATTAGCCAATCGGCGATGTGACCTCAGCGGGAGCGGCCGCGGGCGCTGACCGGCCAGATGTCGACCAGGGTGTCGCCACTGACGACGTGATAGCTGTCATAGAGGTCGACGGTCGGATCGCAGTGGGGGACCCCCAGCACCACCCGGTCGGAGATGGCGAGTCTGGACGAGATCTCCGGCGCGATCACCGCCCCGTGCTCGTCGCCCATGAAGGCGAAGCGGGCGCCGTCGGGCGCGCCCTCGCCGACGCTCGGTGGCTTGCCCTCGGTGGCGAAGGCCTTGAAACCGGCGTCGACGGTCACCAGGCCCTGAGCGTTGGCGCTGACCACCCGGGAGTCCACGAACAGCGAGGCCTCGTAGGGCGGCTTGTCGGCGCCCTGGTCGGCCAGGTCGCAGGCGCGATACTGGTCGTCCATGAAGACGTAGGAGCCGACCTGCAGCTCGGTGATGACGCCCAGTTCCAGATCGATGCGGTGGGTGCCGGTGCCGGAGCCGGTCACCAGGGGCGGAGCGAGGCCGGCCTCGGTGAGGGCGGCGATCACGCCCTTCAGATAGGCGGTGCGATCCTCGACGGCCGCGCGGCGCTCGGCGAAGTCCTCGATGTGCTGTTCGCGGCCGCAATAGAACTGCACCCCGCCATAGGTCAGGGACGGGGCGGCGGCGATGATACGGGCCACGGCGACCGCGGCCTCGGCCGAGGCGACGCCGGTGCGCTTGATGCCTGGATCGATATCCACCACCACGGTCAGCGGTCGCTCGGCGGAGGCCGCCGCAGCGAGGGCCTCGGCGTTGGCGGGATTGTCGCAGACCACCGACAGGCGCTCCGCCGAGGCGTTCAGCGCCACGAGCCGCACGATGGCGGACGGCGAGACCACGGGCGAGGTGATGTGCAGGCCGGGAACGCCACCCTCGGCCAGGGCCTCGGCCTCGCCCAGCTTGGCGCAGCAGAGGCCCACCGCGCCGGCCGCGATCTGGCGCTTGGCGATGTCGACGCTCTTGTGGGTCTTGGCGTGGGGGCGCAGGTCCACGCCCTTGGCCGCCGCGATCTTGGCCATGGTCGCGATGTTGCGATCCAGCGCATCAAGATCCAGCACCAGGGCCGGCGTGTTGAGGCTGCGCCGCGATCCCTGTTTGCCGATCAGGTCGCCGTGCAGCCGCCGGTCGTAGGATTGGCTCACGAGAAGAGCTCCGCCAGGTGGGGGTTCAGGAACTTGCCCTCGGGGTCGGCCGCGCGGCGCACCTCGCGGAATTTCTCGGCCATCGGATAGAGGGCGGTGACCTCGTCGCGGGTGAGGGTATGGCGCTTGGCCCAGTGCGGCCGCCCGCCATGGGCGCGGAAGATCTTCTCGGCGTCGGCGAACAGCTTGCGCCAGGCCATGCGGTGGTACTGGTGCATGGAGATCGAGGCGCCGTCACCCTTGTTGAACGGGCTCAGCCAGATGTCGTCGGCCGCCGCCCAGCGGAACTCGAACGGGAAGGCCACCGGGAGCTTCTCGCGGCGGATCCAGCCGATCACCTCCTGGATGGCCGGCAGGCCGTTGGCGCGCGGCAGTTCGTACTCCATCTCCTCGAAGCGCACAGTGCGCTCGGAGGGGAAGATCTTGTAGGCCGGCCCGACCCGGCGGCCCTCGCCCGAGGCGCGGGTCATGAAGCGCTGCATGCGTGGGATCAGGAACTTCGCCTTGCTGCCGGCGTCGCAGAGGATCTGGAAGATCGCGTCCTCGTGCGGGCTCGGATCGCGCGGATCGCCCAGCTCCTCGGTCGGGTGCAGCGTCTTCAGCATCACCTCGTCGGCATAGGGGAAGACGAAGAACTCGGCGTGACGATGCGCGGCGGCGATCTCGTCGAATCGCTCGATGGCCTCGCCCATCGGGATCTTGGAGATCTTCTCCTCAAGCCGGTAGGCGGGGACGACGTCGATCTGGATGGCGCTCGCCACGCCCACCATGCCCAGCGACAGGCGCGCCGCCTCGAACAGGTCGGGCCGTTCGGTCTTGCTGCATTCGACCACCGAGCCGTCGGCCTGCACCAGGCGGAAGGCGCGTGCGAAGGTCGACAGACTGCCCAGGTGCGCGCCGGTGCCGTGGGTTCCGGTGCCGATGGCGCCCGCCAGGGCCTGCGGATTGACGTCGCCCTGGTTGGCCAGGGACAGGCCCTGCTCCCAGAGCTCGGCGGTCAGGCGGCGCAGGCTGCGGCCGGCCGGCGCCCAGACGGTCTTGCGGTCCGCCGCGACCTTCACCTCGCCCGCCATGTCCTCGAGCTGCAGCAGCACGCCGTCGGTCTCGCAGAGCGGCATGAAAGAGTGGCCTGCACCGACCACGCGGACTTTCCCGGCCGCCTTGACGACGGCCTGCAGCTGCGCCTCGTCCGCCGGACGCACGATCTGCGCGGGTGCGGCCTTCACGCTTCCGGACCAGTTTTCCCAGACCGACATTCCGACCTCCCGTTCGCCTGTCGCTTCGTCCGACATATGGCCTCGGCGAATTTAGATAGTCAACGCTACTGTTTTTGATTTCACGGCAGGATGGCGTGACGCAGGACCGCGGCGGCGTCGCGGAACAGGTCGTCGCGATCGATGCGGTCTTCCTCGTTCAGCATCTCGTCGGCCGCGAAGCCGAACTCGACGGCGATGCGCACCCGCCGCCACAAGGTCGCCGTGTCGAGGTCGGGAAAGAGCGGGCCATAGACCTCGACCATCCGCTGGGTGACCAGGCGGTGGGAATCGATCCGCACGTGGGCGAGCTGGGGCACGGCGCGAAGGGCCCGCAGGGTCCAGACCGCGCCCGGTTCGCTGGCGGTGACGTCGGCGGTGGCCCGCATGAGCTCTTCGGTCGCGTCGCTGAGCGCCTGGGCGCCGTTCGGCCCATGCCGGTCGAGCCATTCGAACAGCACCTGGTTCTGGCGGTCCATCAGGCGGCGACCCAAGGCCTCCAGCACCGCGTACTTGTCCTTGAAGTAGCGATAGAGGGCCGGCGGGGTCATGCCGGCGCGGGCGCAGATCAGGTTTGTGGAGATCCGCTCGATCCCCACCTCGCCCAGCAGTTCGCCGGCCACTTCGAGCAGGCGCTCATAGGTGGCGTGGGCGCGCTCCTGGCGGGGCGCGCGTTTCAGGCTGGCGTCGGCGCGGGCGGTCTTCACGGGGCCCATCCTGGTAGAAAGGCGGCGTGGATCAATGCCTTAGCCTCGGGCGTGGCGCAAGTGCAGGCCGACGGCCAGCACCAGGGCCAGGCACAGCGATCCGGCCCCGAAGGCCAGGGCGCCGCGCGCATCGGTATCGCTCACCAGGCCGGAGGCCAGCAGCGGGCCCAGGCTTCCGCCCAGGAGCTGGGCGCCGCCGAGCAGCATGGCCGCGCGCCGGGTCGGGTCGGCCTCGATGGTCATGGGCGCCAGGAAGGGCATGAAGAACAGCCAGAAGAAGCCGAACAGCGCGGTGGCCAGCAGGAACAGGGCCGGCGGCGGCAGGCTCGCAAAGGCGGCGAGCAGGCCGAAGTCGACCACGCTGCAGACGATCAGGGCCCAGAACCACCGCACCCGGCCCGCCAGCAAGGTCGCCGCGCCGCCACCCAGCACCTGGCAGGCAAGGCTGAGCGACACCGCCGTCCCGGCCACCTTCGGGTCGTGCCCCGCCTGCCGCGACAGCGGCTCGGCATAGACCCAGACCGCGACGATGAAGGCCAGGAACAGGAAGGCCGCCGCCAGCGAAACCCAGCCGCGCGCCGAGGGCAGGCCTCCGGCCTGGGAGTCGTCGTGCGCCAGGGGGGCGTAGCGCGCCGGAGCGCCCAGGCCCGCCAAGCCGCAGACCAGGCTCACCACCGCCAGGGCCAGGAACCCGCCATTGGCGCCCCAGCGCCCGACCACCCAGGCGGTCAGGGCCGCGGCGAGCAGGAACTGGGCCAGGGTCTGCACCGTCAGATAGACGCCCGACCAGCGTTCGGGCCGAGGCGCGCGGCTGATCATGCCGATGGTCAGCCACATCATCAGCCCGCTGGGCACGCCGGCGAAGGCGCGAACCAGGGTGATCATCTCGCCGGAAGTGCGCGTGGTCGCCGCGTTCAGCGCCATCAGGGCCACGCCGCAGGCCACCGCGATCAGCCGCAGCCGCTCGGGCTTCAGCCAGGCGCCGGCCAGGCCCGCGGCCAGGCCCATGGTCAGTAGCTCCGCCGTCGCCGCATGGCCGAGCTGGGCGGCCGACAGCCGGCCTTCCTGGGCGAGCGCGCCCAGCAGCAGGGGTTGCAGGCCGGCGATCATGATGCCCATGACGCCCACGGTCATGACGGCCGTCGCCTGGGCGAGGCTGGGGGCCGGGCCGATCCAGGCCGGCGCCGCGACATTGTCCTTCAAAGGCGTTCCCCCTCCGGCGCGGGACCGGCTCAGTAGTTGTAGCGCAGGTATATCCCACCCGTGCGCGGCAGGCCCATGTTGAACAGGTCGAAGCCCAGCCCCTCGATCGGGATGATGTCGGAGATGTTGGTCTCGTCCGTCAGGTTGCGGCCCCAGATCCCGAACTCGTAGCGCTTGTCGGGCGTCGTCCAGCCGATCTGGGCGTTGACGAAGGTCCGCGAGGTATCCGACAGCCGCTCGACGTTGCGGGTGTCGTAATAGACCTTGGAGCGATAGGAGGCGTCGGCCGAGACATGGGCCTGGCCGCCGGCGAGATCCCACTCGTAGCGGGCCTGGGCGGTGAGGCTCACCTTCGGCGCGTCGGGGAGCTGGTTGCCGGAATAGTCGCCGGCCAGCGACTTGAAGTCCTTGTACTTGGCGCTCAGCAGCGAGGCGTTCAGGCCCACGTCCAGGCCCCGCATCGGCGTTGCCGACAGCTCCAGCTCCGCCCCATAGATCTCGGCGTTCGAGGCGTTGGTGAAGTTCTGCACCGTGCGCACACCCTCCAGCACCAGGGTGTAAACCTGCAGGTCCTGGTAGTCGTAGTAGAAGGCCGAGAGGTTGGCGCGCAGGCGGCGGTCGAACCACATGGTCTTGGCCCCGGCCTCGAAGGCGTCGACCTTCTCGTCGCGATAGGGCTTGAACTGGCTGGGCTCGGTCGACTGGCCGCCGAAGAAGCCGCCCGACTTATAGCCGCGGTTGTAGCTAGCATAGAGGTTGACGTCGTCGGTCGCCTTGTACTGGACGCCGAGCCGGCCCGAGAGCGAGCCGAAGGTCTTGGACGCGTCGATGGCGAAGAACGTGATCGTCCCCATCTCGGCGTTGCTCACATAGTGGAAGTCCTTCTTGTCGGACGAGTAGCGCAGGCCGAGCGTGGCGGTGAGCTTCGGCGTGATCGCATAGTCGGCCTGGCCGAACACCGCATAGCTATCGGTCTTCTGGCTGTAGGGCCAGCCGAAGATGCCGATCGAGTTGTTCAGGTCCGCGCCGGTCGGATTGGCGGGGGTCGGGTTCCGCAGGATCCGCAGGATGTCGTAGTAGCTGTCGGTCTTGAGGTCGTCGTGGGCGAAGTAGAGCCCGGCCACCCAGGTCAGCGGCCCCTTGCTGTCCGACTGCAGTCGCAGCTCTTCGCTGATCACGCTCTGCTTGGCCTTGTAGGAGGCGGTGATCAGGTCGTTCGGCCCGGCGTCGGTGTCCTCGAGGTCGGCGCGCTTGGCGGCGTCATAGCCCGTCACCGAGACCAGGCTCACGGCGCCGAGGTTCCAGGTGGCCGTGACCGACCCACCATAGGTCTTCACGTCGTCCTTGCCTTCCAGATGGTAGTCGCCCTGGTACTTGTTGTCCGAGGTGTTGGCGTAGCCCAGCGCGTCGGTGCACTGGCCCGAGGTGTAGAAGCCCGGCGCACAGAGCCCGTCCGGCCCGGTCGCCGCCGCCGTCTGCGGGATCAGCGAGCGGTTGTAGGCCCAGATCGAGCCGCCCTTGGAATGGCCGTAGCGGCCCTGGGCCAGCACCTCGAAATCGGCGCTCGGCGTCCACAGCACGGAAAGTCGCGTGGTCCAGCGGTCGGCGTCGTTGCCGTGGTCGCCGGTCAGGCGGTTGAGCGTGTGACCGTCGTCCTTCACGTACTGGGCGGCCAGGCGCACAGCCAGCACGTCCTTGACCACCGGCCCGCCGACCGCGCCCTCCAGGGTCAGCGCATTGTAGCTGCCGTACTCGGCCGAGGCGTCGGCGGTGAAGTCCTGGGTGGGCTTCTTGCTGATGACGTTAATCGCCCCGCCGGTGGTGTTGCGGCCATAGAGCGTGCCCTGCGGCCCGCGCAGCACCTCGATCCGGTCGAGGTCGAAGAACTGGCCCATCTGGGCCAGCGGCGAGCCGATATAGACCCCGTCGGTATAGATCGCGACGGGCGTGGCGGTGTTGGGGTTGAAGTCGTTCAGGCCGACGCCGCGGATAGAGATCGTCGGGTTGGCGGCGTTGTCGTCGGTCTTGATCTGCAGGGCCGGCGACAGGTTGTTCAGGTCGAGGATGTTGGTGACGTGCTGGTCCTTCAGCACCTGGGCCGACAGGGCGGTGATGGCGATCGGCACCTCCTGGACGTTCTGGGCCCGCTTCTGGGCGGTGACCACCAGCTCCTCCAGCGTCGCGCCCTCGTCGGCTGCGCGCGCCGCGCCCGCCCCGAACACCACCAGCGCGCACGCGGCCGCCGTTCCAAGCCCTCTGCGGTTCATGCCCGTCCCCATATGTCGTTGATGGGAGAACGGTAGTCTTCGCTATACAATATGCAAGACTATTTTTCCGACGCCTTCGTCCGGGCGCCGATCAACCCACCCGGCGGAATACGCAGTCGAATTCCAGAACGCAGGCCGGGTCTCGGGTGATGGCGGTGACCGGCGTCATCTGGGCCACCGCGAAGCCGCGCTCGCGCATGTAGGCCAGGCCCGTCTCGAACGACCAGACGCCCTCGTAGATGTGCTCGATCGGCAGCTCCAGCTGCACGCCGACGCAGCGCTGCAGCAGGTTCGGCGCCCCATCCAGCACCTCGCGCTCGAAGCCCTGGGTGTCGATCTTCAGGAAGGGGCGCTCGGCCGGCAGTCCGGCGAACAGCTCGTCCATCGTCGCGACGTCCACGGCCTCGACGGAGACGATCTCCATGTTGCGGTCGAACTCGGCGGCCATGGCCGAGGGGCCACGGAACGAGTTGAACTTGGTGTTGCGCGAGACATTGATCTCCGCCCTGCCGGGCCGGGCCCCCGCCGCCAGTTTGCGGACGTCCCAGCGCGCATCGTGCCGGGCCGCGGCCTGCGCCTTTTCGAACGCCTCGGAGGTCGGCTCCAGCGACAGGATCTGGCCGCCATAACCCCAGCGCCGGATCTGGGTCGCATAGCCCCCGTCATTGGCGCCCACGTCGAACACCAGGTCCGCCCGCCGCGAGCGCAGGAAGTCGATCAGGTTCGGCCCCCGCACCAGGTCCCATCCCCGCCGGCGAATGGCGTTGCGCACCTGCGTCTTGAGCTGCTGCTTCAGCGCCATCGACCGTCTCTCCCGGAGGCCGCCCGCCCGCGCCCTGGCGCTAAACTCGGGCGGAGGGGCTGCGGTTCGCTAGGAGGTCCGCGACATGCCTTTGGCAGGTGAAGGATTCAGGTTCCGCGGCCGATCAGGGGCTGCGTCGGGTAACGCGCCCCCGCGCGGCGACCTTAGTACGGCTCGAAGGTGTCGGGTTGCAGCTGCTCGTAGATCTCTGCGATCGAGCGCGCCTCGCCCTGCCTCTTATACACATC
>CAMFHW010000042.1 GCA_945952175.1 uncultured Phenylobacterium sp.
AGTCGTAGTAATAGGCCGCCAGGTTCGCCTGGAAGGTCCGCCCGATGTTCTTCTTCAGGCCGATCTCGAAGGCGTTGTTGTGCTCGGCGTCGGTGAGCGGGAACTGCACCACCGGGGCGACGATGCCCGAGTTGAAGCCGCCCGCCTTATAGCCCCGGCTGAACTTGCCATAGACCAGGGTGTCGTGGTCGGGCTGCCATTCCAGGCCGATCGTGCCGGTGGTCGCCTGCCAGCTCTTGTCGAGCTTGCGCAGGGCCAGGCCCGTCGTCGGGTCGATCACCGTCGCGGCGCTGACGCCGGGCAGCAGATGGCCCGAGGCGTCGAGGCCGGAGCCGACCGCCGCCGAGGTGATGTCGACCGCCGGCGTGAAGGTGCCGAGCTGGGTCGGAGCCGTGCCGCAGCCGATCAGGGCGAAGCAGACCAGACGCGCCTGCTCCTGGCCGTACTTGTGGTCATGCGAATACCGCAGGCCGGCCGTGAACTTCAGGGTGTCCGTGAACTTCCAGTCGATCTGGCCGAAGGCGGCCCAGGACTTGTCCTCGAAGTCCGGGCGGGTGTCGTACCAGTAGCGGTTCGGGTTGGCCGCCGCGGCCCCACCGGTGGGCAGGATCGGATTGGCGAACTGCGGCTGGTTGGCCAGTTGCACCCAGACCGGCTGCTTGTAGGCCTCGTGATAGTAGTACATGCCGCCCAGCCACTGGAGCGGACCGTCGCCGCTGGACGAGATGTTCAGCTCATGGCTGAACCAGTGCTTGTCTTCCTGGTAGGTCGAGACGGCCTGCGGGAAGATCCGCAGCGGGCCGCAGATGCCGGCGCCCGCAAGCGCGGCGCTGCAGGCGCCGGTGCCCGACAGCGGGATGGTGTAGGCGCTGATGGCGCTGAGGTCGTTATCCTGGACCAGGGTGTAGTGGTAGGTCGAACCGCCCCCGATGTACTTCAGGTCGAAGTTGTCGAAGTGGTAGACGTACTCGGCCGCGAGCGTGAAGGTCTCGTCGAGGCTGACGGTCGAGGGCGTGTCCGACGCGAACTTGCGCGGATCGTTGATCGACGGGTTGGTGCAGCCCGTGGACGAGGTGTTGACCACGCCGGTCGCCACGCCGGAGCAGCCGAAGCCGCTGTTCAGATAGAAGACCGCGTCGCGCTCGACCGTGGTGTTGTACTGGAACGGCGTGTAGCTGGCGCGACCGCCGAGGCCGCCGCCGCCATTGTTCCAGTTGAACGCCGAGACCTTCACCCAGCCCTCGGCCCTGTCGCCGAAGTTCGCGGCGAGCTGGACCTCGAAATAGGTCTGGTCGATGACGTTGCCCTCGTCGGGCATGCCCGGGACGGTGTTCTGATACCAGCCGTCGCGCTGCTTTTCCCACTGGCCGTTCACCCGGAAGCGAAGGCTGTCGTTGATCGGGCCCGACATGGTGCCCTGCAGCAGGCTGTAGCCGTAGTTGCCGACGGTCGCGCGGACCTCGGACTCGAACTCGTGCGACGGACGCTTGGACAGCACATTGATCGCACCGCCGATCGAGTTGCGGCCGTAGAGGGTGCCCTGCGGACCACGCAGCACTTCCACCCGGTCGATGAACAGCGGCTGCTTCGACGCCTCGAAGGTCGAGGAGGTGTAGACGCCATCCGAATAGATCGCCACGGCGCCGTCGGCGGCCTGGACGTTGGTCACGCGGCCGATGCCGCGCAGGCTGATCCGGTCACCGGAGTTGTTGTAGGTCAGGCCGGGCGTGAAGTTGGTCATGTCCTGGACGGAATTGATCCCGACCAGGTCTCGCTTCTCCGAGGTGAAGGCGGAGATGGCGACGGGCACGTCCTGGAGGCTCTGTTCCCGCTTTTCGGCGGTGACCACCAGCTCCTCGATCATCGTGCCTTCCGAGCTCTGCGCGTGCGCGGCGCCCGCCGAAATCGCGGCCACCAGTGCGCTCGTCGCGAGCAGACTGATCCTTTGCATTCTAATCCTCCCCATAGGCTTCTTGATTGGCGACGCTATTCCGCGTTCGAGTCGAACCTGCGGTATGGCGGTTCTCCCGTCAATCATTGGGGTTCCGATATTTCGGTATGATACCCAGCGTGCGATTCCATCGAACGTTGTTACGCACGGCCTGGTGGTGGTCTATCCCACTGAACCTGTTGGGATTTCCGAAATAAAAAGGGGCGCGCTGGAGGCCCAGCGCGCCCAATTTGGCTATGGTTGAGGAATACTAGAAGCGTACTCGAAATGGGCGCCGGATGGCGCGGTTACAGGCGGGACAGGCTCAGAAGAACCTGTATTGGAATTCGACCCCGTAGGTCCGCGGCGGCGTCAGCTCGAGGTTCTGACCGCCGGCGCGGAACTGGTCGGACGCCACGAGCGGGTTGTTGTTGCGCTGCGACGGCGCGACCGCGGCGTCATAGCCCTTGGTGTCCCCGACGTTCTTCACGTAGGCGATGATCGTGTACTTGTTGCCGGTCGGAGCCCAGTGCGCCCGCAGGTCGACCTGATCCCAGCTCGGGGCCGACGACCAGGGCTTGGTGAAGACGTTGGCGTAGGCCTTGTCGCGGTAGAGATAGGTCGCACCGACGGTCAGGGTGCCGCCGTCCAGCACGAAGGAGTAGTTGCCGTTGATGGCGAGCTTCTGCTTCGGCGCCTGGGGCAGGCGGTTGCCGACGATGCTCTGGGCCGTGGTGTTGACGTTGTCGTACACGTCGACCAGCGGGATGCTCTTCATGATCCGCGTGTCGTTGTACGAGTAGTCGAGGCTCAGGCGCAGCGGCTGGATCGGCTGCCAGATCATGCCCAGCTCCAGGCCGTCCGACCGCGACTTCGCGATGTTGACGAACTGGTTGACGTTGGTCGGGCCGACCCGGACCGTCACCGGGGCCTGCAGGTTCTGGTAGTCGAGATAGAAGATCGACGCATTCATCTGCAGGGTGCGGCCGAGATTGGTCTTCAGGCCGATCTCGTAGGAGTTCACGAACTCCGGATTGGCTTCCGGGGCGACCAGGAAGCTGCCGGCCGACAGGCCGAAGGCCTTGTAGCCACGGCTGTAGCGGGCATAGGCCATCGTGCCTTCCTTGGGGTCCCACTGGACGCCGAGGGTGCCGGTGACCGCATCCGAGGTGTCGCCCAGGTTACGGGCGGCGACGCCGGTGGCCGGATCGATCGTGTACTGCTTGCAGCTCGTGGCTCCGCAGACGACGGGGCTGGTCACGCCCTTGGCGCCGGCGGCCGTGGTGGTCGGGGCGAGCGTGGCGGTGAGGTCGAAGCCGCCGTTGCCCAGGCCGTTCAAGCCGGCCAGGGCCGGCACGCCGAACGCGCCGGCCAGGGAGGCCACCGCATTGATGTTGCCGAGCAGGCTACCCCAGTTGGCGGCCGTGCCGGGACCGAAGCCGCTGAGGCCGAGCGCGCTGTAAAGGCCCGGGTAGCAGGCGTCGGAGTTACAGACGATCCGGCGATACTCCGTTCCGAACTTGTGGTCCTTGGTATAGCGCAGGCCGGCCGTGAACTTCAGCGTGTCGCTGGCCTTCCAGTCGAGCTGGCCGAAGACCGCCTTGCTCTCGGTGGTCAGCGAATAGTGGCCCGTCGACCAGAGGCCGGTCGGGTTGGCCGCAGCGCCGAGGACCGGCGTCGTCAGGTTGGAGCCCGGCTGGAAGAAGTCGGCCGTGCTGCCCGTGCCGGTGTAGCGCTCGTTGTAATAGTAAGCCCCGACGATCCACTGCAGCGGCGAGTCGTTGGTCGACGCGATGTTGATCTCGTGGCTGTACCAGGTCGGGTACTCGAAATAGTGGTAGGTGTTGTTGCCGTTGACCGTCAGCGGGCTGCAGTCGGTCGGCGCGCGGCCGAGGCTGTACAGTGTGTGGATCGTGCCGCAGACCGAGCCGGCTTGCAGCGGGATCTGGTACGACTGCACGTTCGTGGCGTCGGTGTCGCCGTAGAGGTCGTACTTATAGTTCTGCAGGCCGCCGACATACTTAATGTCGAAGGTCGGCATGTGATAGGTGAAGTTCGCCACCATCGAGTGCACGTCCGTCAGCGTCACGTGCTGCGGGATGTTGGTGTTGAACTTGTGCGCGTCCTGCAGGGCGGGGTTCGTGGTGGTGGTGCCGCCGTTGTACTGGACGAGGCTGCCCGGGACGATGCCGTTGAGGCCGGTCTCGGTCGTGTAGCCGTGGGCCGGGTTGTAGACGATCGAGAAGTTCGGATCGAGCAGGCCGGTTTCATAGGGGCCGTTCAGATAGCCGGCGCGGGCGCCCGGACCACCGCGGTTGTCCCATTCCAGGGTCTGGTAGCGGACCCAGAGCTCGGCGTGCTCGCCGACGTCGGCCTTGACCTGGAACTGCCACTCATACTCGTCGCGCTTGCTGCCTTCGGTCGGCATGCCGCGGTTGACGTTGGAGTAGTAGCCGTCGCGCTGATTGCGCTTGTAGCCCGAGAAGCGGACGGCCAGGCCGTCGGCGAGCGGGCCCGACGCGGCGACCTGGAAGTCGGTGTAGCCGAAGTTCTCCGCGATCGCGCGGACCTCGGCATAGGGGTGGTCGGTCGGGCGGACCGAGATCACGTTGACCGTGCCGCCGATGGCGTTCCGGCCGTACAGCGTGCCTTGCGGACCGCGGAGGATTTCCACCCGCTCGGTTTCGAGCGGCGGGCCGCCGGCCAGCACTGTGGAGGTGGTAAAGAGGCTGTCGACATAGATCGACACGGCGCCGTCCACCGAGTGGACGTTGGTCAGGCGGCCGATGCCGCGCATGCTCGCCCGGTCGTTGGCCGACTGGTAGACGAAGCCCGGCGTGAAGTTCGTCAGGTCCTGGATCGTGTTGATCCCGACGATGTCGCGCTGCTTGTTGGTGAAGGCCGAGATCGCGACCGGCACGTCCTGCAGGCTTTGTTCCCGCTTTTCGGCGGTGACCACGAGTTCCTCGATGGTCGTGACGCCGGAACCCTGTGCGTGAGCCGCGCTCACAGCCACAAACGCGGCGACCAACGACGTGGTCGCCAACAGCACACTCTGACGCATTCTATGCCTCCCCCTGTAGCCGGTTCTTTGACCGATGCGGAAACCGCGCTTTTTTTTGACACTGTGTTCAGGCGCCCCCTGCGTCAAGTCGTTTGTTACAGGGGCGTAATGCCGCAAGCGGCCGAGAAGGTTTTGGATCGAACTAAGATTTTCGAACTTCCGGTTTGTCCGAGGGGGTCCGTCGGCTAGAATCGGGGGTGTTCGGGCGCATGGACGAGGCCCGTCGAGGAGAGCGCCAATGAGCCGGCTGGCCGGAAAGATCGCTGTAATCACAGGGGGATGCTCGGGCATCGGCCTGGCGACCGTCGAACGGTTCGTCGAAGAGGGCGCGCGCGTCCTGGTGGGCGACATCGACGACACGGCCGGATTTGATCTCGCCGCACAATTCGACGGCGCCGTCGGTTATTTCCATTGCGACGTGACCGACGAGGCACAGATCAAGGGGTTGATGGCGGCGGCGGTCGAGATGTTCGGCGGCCTGGACATCCTGTTCAACAACGCCGGCGCGGGCGGTTCGCCGAACCGGCTGGAGGACATGACGGGCGACGCCTGGGACCGCAGTCAGGCCCTGCTGCTGAGGTCGGTGGCGCTGGGCATGACCTATGCCTTGCCGCACATGAAGGCCCGGGGCGGCGGGGCGATCGTCAACACCGCCTCGATCGCCGGGATGCAGGCCGGCGCCGGCCCGATCGCCTATTCGGTGGCCAAGGCCGGGGTGATCCACCTGACGCGAGTCGCGGCCGCCGAGGTGGCCCGCGACGGGATCCGGGTGAACGCCATCTGCCCCGGCCTGATCCTGACCAACATCTTCACGCCGTCGGAGACCGTTCCGACGGGGCTGGCGACCATGATCAAGCAGAACATGGCCCAGACCGCGCCGGAGGCCCAACCGATCGCCAAGCCGGGCCTGCCGGCCGACATCGCCAACGCCGCCCTGTTCTTCGCCAGCGACGAAAGCGCCTTCGTCACCGGGGTCCACATGCTGGTGGACGGCGGGATGTTCGTGGGCCCCCGCCAGGCCTGGGACCCGGAGATGCGGGCCGAGCGGATGCGGATGATGGAGGCCCGCCGGGCGGCGTTCGAGGCGGCCGAGGCGGAGGACGCCCAGGCCGGCTGACCGAGATATTGTAGGCGATCAGGTGGGGTTCAGGACCACCTTGCCGACATGGGCGCCGCCCTCCAGCCAGGCGTGGGCGCCGCCTGCCTCGTGCAGAGGAAATGTCCTATCAATCAATGGCTTGATCTTTCCGGCCTCGATCCAGGGCCAGACCGTCTTTTCGATCGCGGCGGCCAGGCGGGCCTTCTCGTCAGCGTCGCGCGGGCGCAGGGTCGAGCCGGTGATCACCGCCCGCTTCTGCATGATGCGGAAGATCTGCAGGCTGACCTCGCCCCCGCCCTGGGCGGCGATGAAGACGATGCGCCCGCCGGTGCGGATCGCGTCCAGGTCCTTGGCGAAATAGTCGCCGCCGACCATGTCGAGCACCACGTCGACCCCGCCTTCCGCCTTGGCGACCTCGGCGAAATCCTGGGTGGTGGTATCCACGGCGACGTCGGCGCCGAGCTTCAACGCCTCGGCGGCCTTGTCCGCGCCGCGGGCGGTGGCGATCACCCGCGCCCCAGCCGCCTTGCCCATCTGGATCGCCGTGGTGCCGATCCCCGAGGTCGCCCCATGCACCAGCAGGGTCTCACCGGCCTTCAGCCCGCCATGCTCGAAGACATTGGCGAACACCGTGAACACCGTCTCCGGCAGGGCCGCGGCCTCGACCATCGACAGGCCCTTGGGCGCCGGCAGGGCATGGCGCGCGTCGACCACGGCGTACTGGGCGTAGCCGCCCCCGCCCAGCAGGGCGGTCACCTTGTCGCCGACCTTCCAGCGGCCGGCCGGGGTCACCACCTCGCCGGCGATCTCCAGGCCCATGGTGTCCGGCGCGCCGGGCGGCGGCGGATAGGCGCCCATGCGCTGGACGATGTCGGGCCGGTTCACCCCGGCCGCCTCGACCCGCACCAGGATCTGGCCCGGCCCCGGCGTCGGACGGTCGATCTGCACCGCCTTCATGGCCGTGGCGGGCCCCCGGCCGCCCTCGATGGCGATGGCGGTCATCTGTTCGTGGCTCATGAGCCCCTGCTCCCTGGTCTTGCGCGCGCGATTGGTCCGGGGTGAGATAGGCCCAAGACTTGAGGCCGGAAAGGGAGGTCTTCCATGGACGAACCCGCAGAGGTCCGCGTCGGGCGCGGACAACGGTTGGCCGAGGCCGTGAAAGAAGACCTGGAACTGTTCGCCGTCAGCGACTTGGAAGAGCGGATCGAGATCCTGCAGGCCGAGATCGCGCGCTGCGAGGCGCAGATCGGCCGCAAGCGGGCCGGCCGCGCCGCCGCCGACGCCCTGTTCTCGCCCCCGCCCAGCTAGGCCCCGCGCGACGCCCGGGAATGCGGCGCCCGCGCGCGTGGCGGGCGAATGGACTCGCGCGGGCTGCGACCACAGGGTTAATCGTTTGTTGTGTGGAAATCGTCCAGGAAGGACGCGCCCTTGGCATGCCCGTTGCAGCGGCCGGGTGGTTCGCAAGTCGGCGGACGATTTTCAGAGACGAACAGATGAGCGACGCGACGACCATGACCCGCCGGTCCGATGTGATCCAGGATTTCGCCCGCTCGGAACTGTTCGACCGAACCTTCCAGGAAGGCATGGACCTGGTCGAGCAGACCGCCGGCTACCTCGACGGCTCCGGCCGCCAGGAATCCAAGCTGCTGTCGCGCAACGCCGCCCTGGCCTATGCCGCCGAGAGCATGCGGCTGACCACGCGCCTGATGCAGGTGGCCTCGTGGCTGCTGGTTCAGCGCGCCGTGCGCGAGGGCGACATGCCGGCCGAGAGCGCCTGCGACGACCGCTACCGGCTGAGCGGCGACGTGGCCGCGGAGACCCACGCCGCGTCGGAAGACCTGCCCAACGGCCTGCTGTCGCTTCTCGACCGCTCCGAGCGCCTGTTCGAACGCGTGCGCCACCTCGACCGGCGCATGTATGTCGAGGACACCGAGATCGAGGTCCCGAACCCGGTGGCCTCGCAGCTCGACCGCCTGCGCTCCGCCTTCGGCGCCTGATCGCCCTACATTTTCGGCAGGTTCTCCGGGTCCTTGCCCGGATCGAGGTCCGGCGGCAGGTCCGGCGGCGGCGGCCGGTCGACCGGTTCGGGTCGCGGCTCCGCGCCAGGCGGTGGGGGATCGGCTTGTGGAATGTCGCTCATGCGCGCCAACCTGGGCGTGAGGGCGGGTGTTCCTTGGCCCACGTCATTCGAACAAGGGGTGTCATCCCGGTCTTCGCCTGCAGCGAAACCGGAATGACACGGAGAGTGAGACGCGGCCTAACCTCCCGCCACGCGGGCGTAGGCGGCCAGCGCGGCGGCGATCTGCGGGTTGGCAGGGGCCTCCTGGGGCGTGGCCTCCGACGTCTCGGCGCCGGCGAGGCGGGCCTGGGCTTCCGAAGACAGGGTGACGACGTCGGCGCGGCGTTCGGCGGCCTGCGGCGTCGCGGCCTGGAGGTCGGCCTGCAGCCGCGCGCGATAGTCCTTGGGCGGGGCCTGCCCCTGGAGGGCGGCGACGATCTTCTGGTCGGAGGCCGGTAGGTTGTCGAAGGCCTGCAGCATCCGCGCCTGGGGCTCGGGCGGCACGGCGTCGGGGCCGGCCCAGGCGGCGCGTGTGAAGGCGTTCAGGGTGTCCTGCGCCCGCTGCGCGAAGGGCATGTCGGTGAGGGCCTGGGCGAGTTCGGAACGCTCGGACGGCGCGGCGTCGCGCCAGCGCCCCATCAGCCCCTGGAAGGCTGCGAGCTGACGGTCGAGACCGGCGGAATCGTCAGTCGCGGCCGGGGCGGCCGCCGATAGTCTCGAAATCTGCATGGGGCCTCGCCGACGTCGCGATTCTGGCGCGGGGCGCTTGAATCCGGGGTGAAGAAACGTGGCTTAAGACCATTAGCCACGACGGAGGCGCGGGGACGGCGGCGTTGAACCTGGGCGGGCCGCTGAGGGCCCGTCCAACGGAGATCCACCATGAGACTGCCTCTAATCACGCTCGCGGCGAGCCTCGCCCTGCTGGCCGCCGCACCAGCCCTGGCGGCCGCGCCGCCGCACAACATCAACGCCCGCGAGGAGAACCAGCAGGACCGCATCGCGGCCGGCGTGGACAGCGGTGCGCTGACCGCGGCGGAGACCGCCCGGCTCGAAGGCCGCGAAGCCTCGATCGACCGGCAGGAAGCCCGCATGCGGGCGCGCGACGCCGGCCATCTCACCGCCTATGACCGGCGCGTGCTCGAGCATCGCCTGAACGGAACCTCGCGCGCGATCCATCGCCAGAAGCACGACGGCCAGATCGGCTAGCCCGGTCCGGGGGGCCCTGACGGGAGGCCCTTTCCGGTCCCTGGCGGGCTGCGGAACCCGCCTCTACGGGGTGCGAACGCCCCGCCTCCGCATTTTCCTGAAAATTATTTTGCACCCGGATTGAGTATTCGCTGCTCAATGAGCGCACACGCGTTTCCGGAAAACCCTTTCACATAAGTGGGTTAGATGCATTCAGATTTATGAAGATGGCTTAACCCAAACAAATTGATAAACCTAATTAAGATTTACTGATGAATTTGACGGGCAATTTACTCAAGTCACGCAGTATTCGGCCGACAACAACGCGGCCTCCGCATCATCTAAGGACTTGAGCATGACGAACTTCCTCAACCGCTTCGCCGCCGACGAGTCCGGCGCGACCGCGATCGAATATGGCCTGATCGCCGCCCTGATCGCCGTGGCCCTGATCGCGGCCATGAACACCCTGGGCGGCAAGATCGCCGGCACCTTCACCACCATCGGCAACAAGATGCCCTAAGGCTGCGGAGCCCGCCTCGGGCTCCAGCCAAGCTACGAGCCCGCCGGGTCCGCCCGGCGGGCTTTTTGCTGGCCGCTGCATCTGGTCGCAGCGCGCCCGATAACCCTGCCGCTTAAGGAAGCCTTGGGGGGCGTCGTGCGACAGGTGAGTACATGCGCGGCTTTTCCCCTTCGGCGCTCGCAGCGGCGGCGCTTCTGATCCTGACCCCGCAGGCTGCGGCCGCGGCGGATCTCGATCTCGACGTGCTGGCGGAGATGAACTGGGCCCGCGCCCATCCGGCGGAATACGCCCGCGAGCTGGCCGACCAGGCGCGCCGCTTCGACCCGCAGGACGACGCGACCAGCTTCGGCAACGAAGACCCGCAGGCGGTGCAGGAGGCGGTCGCCTTCCTCGAACGCCAAGCCCCGCTCCCCCCTCTGACCGGCGACGCGCGCCTGGCGGCGGCCGCAGCGATCCACACGCGCGAGCAGGGCCCGACCGGCCAGGTGGGCCACGGCGGGATCGGACTGGGCCAGAGACTGCAACGCGAGGGCCTGTATGCGGGCCTGGCGGCCGAGGACATCTCCTACGGCTATGACAGCCCCCGCGAGGTGGTGCGCCAGCTGATCGTCGATTCCGGCGTCGCCAATCGCGGCCACCGCGCGAACATCTTCGGCCGCGCCTATTCGGCCGCAGGCGTGAGCTGTGGCGGGCACAGCGTCTATGGCTCGATGTGCGTGATCGACTTCGCCGGCGCCATCATGGCGCGCAGCGAGACGACCCGCGAAGGCGACCGGTAGCCGACGCGCGAAGCGCGGCGATCCGACCATGAGCGGCGCAGGCCAAGGTTCGTGTTTTTCGTGGTTCCAACCCGCGGCCTCGGCGCGGCGGCGGCGCCCGGAGATTCGAACCACGAAAAACACGAAAAACACGAACGTGGTTCGGAGAGGCCGCGCCTCTCTTGGATTGCGCTACGCGCGGGGTGAACCCTTCTCCGGACGTCATCGCCGGCCTTGGGCCGGCGACCCATATGCGTCTGAGGCTGAGGCGAATCCGCGGTCGCGGAGATCATGGGTGGCCGGGACAAGCCCGGCCGTGACGTCGGGGGGCTCACGCGTCAGGCGGGCGCGGCGATCAGCTCTGCAAGACGCGGCTGCGGGGGCTGGCGGGGAGGAGCTTGGCGAGCGCGCCAGTGACCGGGGCGATGGCGACGCCGGCGAGGGTCTGATCCTCGGCGGTGGCCGGGGCGACGCCGAAGACGAGGCGTTCGCGGCGCTTGGCGGGCACGTGCAGGGTGCCGAACAGCCAGTCGAAGACCGCCAGGAAGGCGCCCAGGTTCCTGCCGTGGTGCGCCGGATCGTCGGAGTGGTGGATCTGATGGTGGGCGGGGCTGATCACCAGGCGGCCCAGCAGGCCGGTGAACGGGATCCAGAACCGGGTGTGCTGCAGGTGCATGAGCAGCAGGGTGAGCGCCAGCAGGACGACATTGTGGCCGGCGACCTCGAACGGGGCGACGGGACGGCCGAGCGCCCAGCCGACGAGGCCGTAGGTCCCGCCCATGACGATCGCCAGGATGTTGTCGAGCTTGACCACCTCCAGCGGGTGGACCCGGAACTGGGTCATCGGGGTGAGGTGGGTCGCCGTGTGGTGGACCCGGTGGATCTCCCAGAAGATCGGGATGTTGTGGCTGGTGTAGTGGTCGATCCAGAAGCCCAGCTCGTAGGCCAGGAACAGGGCCAGCGTCATCAGCGCCATGCCGGCGCCTTCGCCGAGCGGGCTGGGCGCGGGGGTCCCGAAGGCGCGGACGAGCAGGCCGTGGGTCGCGGCGCCGACCCAATGATAGGACAGGAGCGCCCCGCCGAAGACCGTGCCCGCCACAAGAAGGTTGAAGGCCATGAAGCCGAGATCGACGCGGGTCGAGGGCGCGCGGATCATGTCGCGGGGGAAGAGCGCACGCGCCAGGACCTTCAGGCGGACCCGCCGGCGACCCGCGGGGCGGCGCAGCAACAGGGCCGCAAGCACCAGGACGAGCGCGACGCCCAGGGAGAGCAGCGAGACCGAGGAGGTGGGCGCCAGGAAGAGGTCGGAGAGGCCGACCCCGGTGTGGCGCAGGGCGAGGCCCAACGCGCCCAGCGGATCGGTCGTGACGGAAGGCGGCATTCGGCTCGGATCCCTGAGGTCAGGAACCTAGGCCGTGCCTGTCTAAGGGCGCGTTAAACGACGAACGCCGCGGCTTGCGACCGCGGCGTCCGGAATGTCGAGGCCGCGCCGGAGAGGCGCGCGCGCCTTACTTGCGCGTGAAGGCGCCGAACTTGGCGTTGAAGCGCGAGACGCGGCCGCCGCGGTCCAGCAGCTGCTGGTTGCCGCCGGTCCAGGCCGGATGCGTCTTCGGATCGATGTCGAGATTGAGGGTCGCGCCTTCCTTCCCGTAGGTCGAACGGGTCTGGTAGCTCGAGCCATCCGTCATCACCACGGTGATGAAGTGATAGTCGGGATGGGTGTCTTGTTTCATCTCGGAGGCATCCGACGTAAAGGAGCGGCCAGCGGCCCGCCGGATGGGCCGGCCGCAAACGGAGCGCCGCCTATACAGAAAAGGCGGTCCGAGAGCAAGGGCGTGAGTTAGATGAGCGATTCCGCGGGCGAGCCGCAGGTGGACGGCCGGCCGAGCGCCGGCGCGGCCCTGGCCCAGGAGATTTCCGAGACCGCCAACCGACGCGACAGGAGCCGCAACGTCCGGGCCCTGGGCCGGCTGGTCCCGTTCATCGCCGCCCACAGGCTGGACGCCTCGATGGCCGGCGTGTTCCTGCTGACCTCGACCGCCTCGACGCTGGGGATCACCGGGGCGGTGCGCTTCCTGGTCGACCACCTGACGGCGGCCAAGGCGACGCCACATTCGGTGGCGCCCTGGTTCTGGCTGCTGGGCGGGGTGGCGGTGGCCTTGGCCCTGTCCTCGGCCCTTCGCTATTTCTTCGTCACCAAGCTCGGCGAGCGCATCGTCGCCGACCTGCGCAAGAGCGCCTACGCCCACATCCTGACGCTCGATCCGGCCTTCTTCCTGAAGACCCGCACCGGCGAGGTGCTGTCGCGCCTGACCACCGACATCCAGATCGTGGAGAGCCTGCTGTCGACCTCGGTTTCGGTGGCGCTGCGCAACCTTCTGACCCTGATCGGCGCCCTGGTGATGCTGGTGGTCGTGAGCCCACACCTGACCGGGCTGGTGCTGCTGATCTTCCCCGTGGTGCTGGCGCCTCTGTTCCTGTTCGGCCGCCAGGTGCGCAAGCTGACCGCCTCGACCCAGGACCGGTTCGCCCAGGCCATCGGCCACGCCGGCGAGACCCTGGACGCGCTGGAGACGGTGCAGGCCTTCGGGCGCGAGGCGGCCGGGGCGGCGACCTTCGGCGCGGCCGTGGAGGCGAGCTTCAACATGTCGCTGCGCCGGATGACGGCGCGGGCGACGATGACGGCGGCGGTGATCGCCCTGGTGTTCGGCGGGGTGGTCTGGGTGTTCTGGCTGGGCGTCGGCTCGGCCCTGACCGGCGGGCTGTCCTGGGGGGCGCTGTTCCAGTTCGCCTTCCTGGCGGTGATGGCGGCGGGCTCGGTGGGGGCGCTGGGCGAGACCTGGGGCGACGTGCAGAAGGCGGCCGGGGCCATGGAGCGGATTTCCGAACTGCTGGCGGCGGAACCGTCCATCGCGGCTCCTGCGAGCCCCAAGGCCCTGCCCGTTCCGGCGACCGGCGCCGTGGCTTTCGACCATGTGACCTTCGCCTATCCGGGGCGGCCAGACCTGCCGGCCCTGCGTGAATTCGACCTCGCGGTCGCGCCCGGCGAGCGGGTGGCGCTGGTGGGCCCCTCGGGCGCCGGCAAGAGCACGGTCTTCCGCCTGCTGCTGCGGTTCTACGACCCGGACCAAGGCGCGATCCGGCTGGACGGGGTCGACCTGCGCGAGGCCGACCCGAAGGACGTCCGGGCGCGCATGGCCCTGGTGGCGCAGGACAGCCCGCTGTTCTCCGGCTCGGCGGCGGACAATGTGCGGTTCGGCCGCGCGGAGGCCGATCCGGACGCGGTGCGGGCGGCGGTGCGGGCGGCCCAGGCGGAGGGCTTCCTCGACGCCCTGCCGCAGGGGCTGGACACGGCGCTGGGCGAGCGGGCGCGCAGCCTGTCGGGCGGCCAGCGCCAGCGGCTGGCCATCGCGCGGGCCCTGATCCGCAATGCGCCGATCCTGCTGCTCGACGAGGCGACCAGCGCGCTCGACGCCGAGAACGAGCGGGCGGTGCAGAAGGCGCTGGACGAGGCCATGGTCGGCCACACGACCCTGGTGATCGCCCACCGCCTGGCGACCGTGCTGAAGGCCGACCGGATCGTGGTGATGGACGGCGGCCGGGTGGTCGAGCAGGGGACGCA
>CAMFHW010000043.1 GCA_945952175.1 uncultured Phenylobacterium sp.
ACACCGCGCGAAAATGGATATGGGGAGCAGACGGGGGCCGGCCGACGAACAAGGGGCCCCGAACGGGGGCCCTCTGGGGTTAGACGGATCGGTCTGCTTCTTAAGCGGCGCCGACCACGGCGGTGGCGCCGGCGACGACCAGGCCCAGGAACAGCAGGAACACGGGGACGAAACGGTCGAAAGCGCGTTCGAAGCGCGAGAGGTTGACGAGAGACATGACACACACCTTTCAGTTTGAAACCCCGGGGGAGCGGGGCGCGTTCTTATTTGAACAGCGCTAAGATAGGTCGCATCTGAACGGCGTCAAGATGATCTTTACGGCGCCTAGATATAGTTTTACGGTGAGCCCGATGAGAGAAGCTGCCGCTGCCGAGTCCCGGCCCTACCACCACGGCGATCTTCGCCGCGCCCTGATCGACGCCGCCCGCCGCATGCTCGAGTCGGATGGGCCGTCCGCGCTGTCGCTGCGCGCGGTGGCTCGCGAGGCGGGGGTCAGTCCGGCCGCGCCCTACCATCACTTCAAGGACAAGGGCGAGCTGCTGGACGCCGTGGCCGAGGAAGGCTGGGACATGCTGAACCACGCGCTCACCGCGGCGCGGGCCAAGGCGAGCGGCGTGAAGGACAAGATGGCGGCGCTGGGCGTGGCCTATGTCTGCTTCGCGCGCGACAATCCCAGCCTCTATCGCGTGATGTATGACGGCTCGCGCGACAAGGAAGACCTGCCCGAGCATCTGAAGATGACAAACGACAGCGCCTACTGCCAGGTGCGCGACACCCTGGTGGAGGCCGGCGCCGATCCGGGCGACGAGGTGGGGCTGGAACTCGCCACCACCGCCGCCTGGTGCGCCGCCCACGGCCTGGCCGAGATGGCCTCGTTCAAGCAGTTCGACCATCTGAAGGTGGCGATCGGCGGCGAAGAGGCCTTTTTCCGCGGCGTCTTCGAGCACATGAAGATTTTCGCCCAGGACGAGCCGAAGTAAGAACCGGCCGGTGACCGACCGGCCCTTCGCCACCCGCTTCGCCCCCTCCCCCACCGGCCGCCTGCACCGGGGCCATGCCTATTCCGCCCTGACCGCCTTCGAAGCCGCCCGCGCCGCGGGCGGACGCTTCGTGCTGCGGATCGAGGACATCGACGCCACCCGCTGCCGGCCGGAATTCGAGGCGGGCATCTACGAAGACCTCGCCTGGCTGGGCCTCGACTGGGAGACGCCGGTCCTGCGCCAGTCCGACCACCTGGCGGACTACGAGGCGGCGCTCGCCGGTCTCACCGAACGCGGCCTCACCTATCGCTGCTTCCGGACCCGGCGCGAGATCGCCGAAGCGATGGCCAGCGCCCCGCACGGACCGATGGAGGTCTTCACCGGCGAGCCTCTGCCGGCCGACGAGGAAGCGCGACGCCTGGAGGCTGGAGAGCCTTTCGCCTGGCGGCTGTCGCTGGCGACGGCGCGGGCCGCGCTCGGCGGGTTCGAGCGCCTGACCTTCCTCGAGGAGGGCGACGGCCCCGCCGGCGAGCACGGCCCGATCGCCGCGCGGCCTGAACTCGGCGGCGACGTCGTACTGGCGCGCAAGGACGTCGGCGTCGCCTACCATCTCGCGGTGACGGTCGACGACGCCCGCCAGGGGATCACCCACGTCGTGCGGGGCCAGGACCTGTTCGAGGCGACCCACGTCCAGCGCCTGCTGCAAGCTCTGCTGGGTCTCTCCGGGCCGATTTATCGCCACCATCGGCTGCTGCTGGGCCCGGACGGCAAACGCTTCGCCAAGCGCGACCGGGCCGAGACCCTGGAGCGCTTGCGCGAACGAGGGATCACCTCCGGCGAACTGCGCCGGGAGTTAGGATTCGGCTGAGACCTGGCGCTGGGACGCCGCCCTCAGTGGAAGAACAGCATGGCGAACGCAGCGGCCGCCATCACCGCCGTCGCGAGCCAGCCGAAGACGCGCAGCGAGCGGGCCGCCCGGAAATGGCCCATGCGGTCCCGGCTCTGGGCCACCAGCATCAGGCCGATCATGATCGGCACCGCCGCGATCCCATTGATCACCGCGCTCCAGAAGAGCGCCTTCATCGGGTCCAGCGGCGAGACCACGATGCCGAGGCCGAGCACGGTCGACAGGGTGATGATCGCGTAGAAGCCCACCGCCTCCCACGGCTTGTTCTCCAGACCGCATTTCCAGCCCCGGGACTCGCCGATGGCGTAGGCGGCCGACCCCGCCAGCACCGGCACCGCCAGCAGGCCGGTGCCGATGATGCCCAGGCTGAACAGGGCGAAGGCGAAGGGACCGGCCACCGGCTCCAGGGCCTTGGCGGCGTCGGCGGCGGTTCCGATGTCGGTCTTGCCCGTGGCGTGCAGCGTGGCCGCGGTCGAGATCATGATGGCCAGGGCGATCAGGTTGGACATCGCCATGCCGACGAAGGTGTCGAGCCGGATCCGCTTGAACGCCTTGCGGGCCTGCTGGGGCGCCTCCTTCAGCGGCTGGGCGTCAGGATCGCCCTCGACCTCCTCCACCTCCTGAGCGCTCTGCCAGAAGAACAGGTAGGGGCTGATGGTGGTGCCAAAGATGGCCACGATCATGGTCACCGCCGCTCCGTCCAGATGCAGCTTCGGCATGACGAGGCCGGCGGCGGCCTGGGCCCAGTCGACCTGCACGGCGAACAGCACGGCCACATAGGCGAACAGCGCCATGGTCAGCCATTTCAGGAACCGGACATAGCGGTGATAGGGCACGAAGAGCTGCAGGGTCAGCGACACCGCCACGAACAGCAGGGTGAAGAGGTGCGCGTGGCCACCGCCGGCCAGGGCGGCCGCCTCGCCCATGGCGGCGACGTCGGCGCCGATATTGATGGTGTTGGCCACGAACAGCAGGGCGACCAGCAGGGTCACCAGCCAGCGCGGCAGGATCTGGCCCATGTTCTCGGCGAGCCCGCGGCCGGTCACCCGCCCGACCTGGGCGCAAAGCATCTGGACGGCAGTCATCAACGGATAGGTGAGCGGCATGGTCCACAGCATGCCGTAGCCGAACTGAGCGCCGGCCTGGCTATAGGTCGCGATGCCGGAAGGGTCGTCGTCGGCGGCGCCGGTCACGAGGCCGGGGCCAAGCTGCTGGAACACCGCGGCGTGCCGCAAGCGGCGGAAAGGTAAGCGCATTTTCGCACCACAAGAGGCGGGGTCGGCATGCCAACGCCCCCTGATGGCCGAGGTTCCGGGCCGTTAGAGACTGTAAGCGAGCCGGGCCGCCTCCACCGCCGCGAGCTTGGCTTCGAAGGACGACCAGTCGTCGTCCTGCGCGATCCTGTCCCAGATGGCCTCGATCTCGCCGATCAGCATCTCCTCCGGCTCGGCGCGACGGAAATAGTCGGCCGCCAGCCGCTCCGGACGCTCGCCGCCCGCGGCCGCCACGCCGGCGCGGAACTCGGCGAAGGCGTCGGATCGGTAGATCTCGCCGCGCGGGCTGGCCAGGGCGCGCGCTTCGTCGCCACAGAACCAGTCGAAGAAGAAGGGCTCCCAGCGCAGAGCCTCTCCGCCCTCGGCGATGGTGCGGAAGGCGCCGCCGATGAAGGCGATGTCGGTCTCCGCGTCCCGCGACTTCAGGCCCAGGCGCTTCAGCATGGCCTTGGCCAGGGCGTTGCGGTAGGCGGCCCCGAAGCCATTCAGCGCCTCGACCAGCGGCTCGTCATCCTCACGGATGAAGCCCAGGCAGCCGGCGAGCTGCTGCAGGTTCCAGAACACCGCCTCCGGCTGGCGGCCGAAGCTGTAGAGGCCCGACTGGTCGAAATAGGCGGCGACGAAGTTCGGGTTGTTCTGTGGCAGGAACCGGTAGGGCCCGTAGTCGAAGCTCTCGCCGGTGATGTTCATGTTGTCGGTGTTGAGCACGCCGTGGACGAAACCGGCGGCCATCCAACTGGCGGTCAGGGTCGCCGCGCGGCCGACCACCGCCTCCAGCAGGGCCGCGGCCCGGTCCGGCGCGTTGCCGAGTTCCGGGTAGTAGGTCTGGATCACGTAGTCGACGAGCTGTTCGACCCGATCGGGCGCCTGGAGGAAGGCCTGGCGCTGGAAGGTCCCGAAGCGGATGTGGCTATGGCTGAGGCGCACCAGCACCGCCGAGCGCGTCGGGCTGGGCTCGTCGCCGCGCTCCAGCGCCTCGCCGGTCTCGACCAGCGAGAAGGATCTGGAGGTCGGCACGCCCAGGGCTTCCAGCATGCTGGTCGCCAGCACCTCGCGCACCCCGCCCTTGAGCGTGAGACGCCCGTCGCCCTGGCGCGACCACGGCGTCTGGCCCGAGCCCTTGGTCCCGAGGTCGAGCAGGCGGTCGCTCCCCGCCTCGCGCATCTGGGCGAAGGTGAAGCCGCGTCCGTCCCCGAGGTCCGGGTTGTAAACGCGGAACTGATGGCCGTGATAGCGTTGGGCCAGAGGCTCGGCGAGGTTGCCGGGCAGCGGCTCGAAGCGTCCGAAATGGGCGATCCACTCGGCGTTGGTCAGGGTGTCGAGGCCCACCGTCCGCGCCGCGCGGTCGTTGCGATAGCGCAGGATCGTCTGCGGGAAATCGGCCGCCGACACCGGATCGGCGAACTCGGGGCCGAGGCCGGGCAGGCGCGGATCGGGGCGATAAGCGGGCGAGACCGGCATCCCCGCCAGATGGACCACCGCCCCCGCTTCGGCAAGCGCGAGAGAACGCCGATTGTCGTGTTCCGATCACGGACCACATGTTACCCAACCCCCATGGCCCGACGCATTACGCTCAGCTTCTTGCGGACCGAGGCGGCGTCGGGGGTGATCCTGACCCTGGCCGCCCTGGCCGCCATCGCGCTCGCCAATTCGCCGTGGGCGGACGGCTATTTCGCCTTCATCGGCCACCCGTTCACCATCCGGTTCGGCGCCTTCGACGAGACCAAGCCGGTCCTGAAGTGGGTGAAGGAAGGCCTGATGGCGGTCTTCTTCTTCGTCGTCGGACTGGAGATCAAGTTCGAGATCCTGCGCGGCGAACTCTCCAATCCCCGCCGCCTCGCCCTGCCGGTCCTGGCGGCCGTGGGCGGCATGGCGGCGCCGGCCCTCATCTACGCCGCCTTCAACTACGGCCCGGAGGGCAGCCTGCGCGGCTGGCCCGTGCCGACGGCCACGGACATCGCCTTCGCCCTCGCGGCCCTGGCGATCGCCGGCCCGAAACTGCCGCCGGCGCTACGGACCTTCCTGCTCACCCTGGCCATCGCCGACGACCTGGGCGCGGTGGCCCTGATCGGCCTGCTGTTCACCACCAAGGTGCATCTGTGGGCGCTTGGCGGGGCGATCTCGGGCCTGGCCCTGATGGCCCTGCTCGGCCGCTGGCGCAACGCGCCATACCTGTTCTACGCCGCCCTGTTCGTGGTGGTCTGGGCCTTCACCCTGAAGAGCGGGATGAGCACATCCCTCGCGGGCGTCGCGGCGGCCATGACCATCCCGCTGGAGCCTCGCCGCACTGGCCAGACCGGGGTGCTGCACTACTTCATGGACAGCCTTCACCCCTATGTCGCCTTCCTGATCCTGCCGCTGTTCGCCTTCGTGGCCGCCGGCTTCTCCTTCGCCGACCTGTCGTTGCAGGACCTGCTGAGCCCCGTGACCCTGGGCGTGGCGCTCGGGCTGTTCCTCGGCAAGCAGGTGGGGGTGTTCGGGGCCGCGGCGCTTGCGATCGGGCTGAAGCTCGCGCGCCGCCCGACCGGGGCGAAATGGGCCGAGCTCTACGGCTGCGCCCTGCTCTGCGGCGTCGGCTTCACCATGAGCCTGTTCATCGGCGCGCTGGCGTTCGATGATCCGATCGCCCAGGCCGAGGTGCGCCTCGGGGTGGTGGCCGGCTCGCTGCTGTCCACCCTGGCCGGCATGGCCGTATTGGCCTGGAGCCAGGCGCGCCGCGCCGACGCGCCCGCCTAGCGTTCGCCCCCGCCCCGCTTGCGGGGAGAGGGGATCAGAGCACCAGGCTCGGCCAGCTCTGGATGCCGCCGCGCGGGGCGGCGAGCACCGGCAGGTCGCCGGCGAAGGCCGCGACGCTGGCCACCGTGTCGCGGAAGTCCGGGGCGTCGCGATCGCCGCTCTCGCTGATCACCGCCGCCAGGATGGGCAGGCCGCGCGACCTCAAGGTCTCGATGGCGGTCAAGGTATGGCTGATCGCGCCCAGATAAGAGCCGCCGACCACCAGGGCCGGGAGGCGCAGCGCCATCATCAGGTCCAGGCAGGTGGCGTCCTCGGCCATGGGACTCATCACCCCGCCGGCGCCCTCGACCAGGACGAGATCGGCGTCGGCTCCGGCGAGGCCCTGGCGGCAAAAGGTCTCCAGCGCGGCGAGCCGCAGATCGACGCCTTCCAACCGCGCGGCCATGGGCGGCGACAGCGGCGCGCGGAAACGCAGGGGCGAAATGGCGTCGAGGGTCTGGGCCGTCAGCGGGCGGTCGAGCGCCGCCAGCAGCCGGCCGGGGTCGCTGTCGGCCCAGTGGTCGGGATCGAAGCCGCTCACGACGGGCTTCAGCGCCTCGACGCTGAGCCCCTGGGCGTGGGCTGCGCGGATGAGCGCGCAGGCGCAGAAGGTCTTGCCGACGTCGGTGTGGGCGCCGGCGACGAACAGGGCGCGCTTCATGCGGCGGCCATCAGGGGGCGCACGGCCTCGGCAAGGCGGTCGACCTGGTCTTCGCTATGGCCGGCGGTGAAGGCGACCCGCAGGCGGGCGGTCCCGGCGGGTACGGTCGGCGGGCGGATGGCGACGGCCAGGAAGCCCTGGTCCTCCAGGGCGCGGGCGGCGGCCAAGGTGCGCGCGGCTTCCCCCAGCACGATCGGGACGACGGCGCTCTGCGCCTCCGCCAGGTTGAGCGCGCGGGTGAAGCGGCGGGCGCGGGCCAGCGGGGCGGCGACGCGTTCCGGCTCGGCGGCGATGATATCGAGGGCGGCGATCGCCCCGGCCACGTTCGCCGGCGGCAGGCCGGTCGTATAGATGAAGCTGCGCGCCCGGGTGCGGACCAGGTCGATCACCGGACCGCTGGCGCAGACATAGGCGCCGTAACCGCCCAGGGCCTTGGACAGTGTGCCCATGGCGAGATCGACCTTGGCGCCCGGGAACAGCGCCGCCGAGCCGCGGCCGCTCGCGCCCACCACGCCCAGGCCGTGGGCGTCGTCGACCAGCAGCCAGGCGTCGTGCGCGCGGGCCAGGGCGCTGATCGCGTCCAGCGGGGCGAGATCGCCGTCCATGGAAAAGACGCCGTCGGTGGCGACGAGCGCGTGGGCGGCCGCCGCGCGATGCGCCGCGAGCTGGGCGGCCAGGTCGGCCATGTCATTGTGGCGGAAGGCGGCCACCTTAGCGCCCGAGAGCTGGGCGCCGGCCCAGATGCAGGCATGGGCGAGCTCGTCGACCAGGATCAGGTCGCCCGGCCGCAGGACCGTCGGGATGATGCCGCTGTTGGCCAGGTAGCCGGAGCCGAACACGCAAGCCGCCTCGTGGCCCTTCAGCGCCGCGAGCCGCGCCTCCAGCTCGGCGAACAGCGGCGTGTCGCCGGTCACCAGCCTTGAGGCCCCGGCCCCGACCCCATGGGCGCCGATCGCCCCTGCTGCAGCCGCCTTCACCGCCGGATGGTGCGAGAGGTTGAGATAGTCGTTGCAGGAGAAGGACAGCAGGCGTCGCCCGCCCCGCTCGACCCACAGCCCATCGATCCGGCGGGTCGGGGTCAGGCGCCGTCTCAGGCTCTGGGCCTCCAGGTCGGCGAGCTTGGCTTCGGCGAACGCGGTCAGGGTGTCGGGCACGGCGGGGGTATGCACCAGGCTGACCCAAGGTAAAAGGCGCCGCTGCGGCAGTGATGTAAGAGCGCGTCCATGAGTTCCTCCCCCGACTGGTTCACCGAAGGCGCGCCCCACGTCTGGCGGCCCTATTGCCAGATGAAGACCGCCCCGGCGCCGCTGGCGGTGGCGCGCACCGAGGGGGCGCGGATCGTCCTCGAGGACGGCCGTGAGCTGGTGGACGGCATCGCCAGCTGGTGGACGGCCTGCCACGGCTACAACCATCCGCACATCCGCCAGGCCGTGACCGAACAGCTCGCCACCGCGCCGCACGTGATGTTCGGCGGCCTGGCGCACGCGCCCGCCTATCGCCTGGCCGCGCGGCTGGCCCGCCTGCTGCCGGGCGACCTCGACCATATCTTCTTCGCCGAGAGCGGCTCGGTGGCCGTCGAGATCGCGATGAAGATGGCGCTGCAGTTCTGGATCAACCGGGGCGTCGCGGGACGGACCCGGTTCGTCAGCTTCCTAGGCGGCTATCACGGCGACACCCTGGCCACCATGACCATCTGCGACCCCGAGGAAGGCATGCACGGCTTGTTCGCCGGCGTGATGCCGGCCCAGCACGTGGTCGCCCTGCCTCGCGACGCCGAGAGCGAGGCGGCGCTGGACCGCCTGCTCGCGGATAAGGGTCACGAGATCGCCGGCCTGATCGTCGAGCCTCGGGTCCAGGGCGCCGGCGGCATGCTGCTGCACGACGACGAGGTGCTGCGGACGCTGCGGCGGGTGGCCGACCGGCGCCACCAACTGCTGATCTTCGACGAGATCTTCACCGGCTTCGGCCGCACGGGCGACCTCTTCGCCTGCGAGGGGTCGGGCGTGGTCCCGGACATCGTCACCCTGTCCAAGGCCCTGACCGGCGGGACCCTGCCCCTGTCGGCGGCCGTCGCCAGCCGCAAGGTGTTCGAGGCCTTCTGGTCCGACGACGCTGGCGCCGCCCTGATGCACGGCCCGACCTACATGGCCAACCCCCTGGCCTGCGCGGCCGCCAACGCCTCGCTGGACCTGTTCGAGGCTGGCGCCTGGCGGGCCGACGTCGCGCGGATCAACGCCGCCCTGGCCGAGGGCCTGGCGCCCTGCCGCGACGCTCCGGGCGTGGTCGATGTGCGGACCCTGGGCGCGATCGGGGTGGTGGAGTTCGACGCGCCGGTCGCGGTCGGCGCGCTCTGCGAGCAGTTCGCCGAACTGGGCTGCTGGATCCGGCCCATGGGCAAGGTGGTCTATCTGACCCCGCCCTTCGTGACCTCGGATGAGGACCTGGCCCGGCTGACCGGCGCGATCCGCACGGCGCTGACGAGATAGGGGTCCCGCGCACCCCAGATGCACGGGACCCCTCGCCGGATCGCCTTTGTGGGCGGTGGCGCTCCGGATGCGAAAGTCGCGAGGCGGTCACCCCGGCCTGCGACCCATGACTGAAAATACGCGGTCGGGGACGCCGTTCCCGGCCGTGCGCGGCGTTAGAATCAATTAGGATTCAATCGCCTGATGCGTGTTCGCCACCTGGGTCTCGACCCGTCGGCGGGCGCGCTGCTCCGGCCCGTTGGGCATGGCCCAGCGCAGGGTCGCGCCCAGGGTCCGGACGCCCAGCCAGAGCGCCGGCCCACCGGCGAGCGAGCGGCTGAAGCCATGCATCTGCGCCGCCCAGCCGGGCAGCAGGTCCTGGGCCGCCTGGAAGAACAGCTCCGCCAGGCCGCCCGGGCCGATCTTGCGATGCGCCAGGAGGGCCGCCATCACTTCGCGCGTGCGTTCGTCGCAACGCAGGTGCGGACGCATGCCGCGCAGATAGGCCTCGGCCTCGCGCAGGCTCGTGGGGACCGAGACCGCGCCCAGCTCATAAGCCACCCGCGAGGTCTCGGCGAAATACCGGTCCTGGTCGGCCAGGGACATGGTCGGCTCGCGGTGCCGCACATAGGCCCCGAGGAAGGAGACGGCGCCGGCGACATGCACCCAGGTCAGGAGGTCGGGGTCGTTGGCCGAATAGGGCGACCCGTCGGGCAGGCGGCCCTCGACCTGGTCGTGGATCGCGCGGACCTGGGCGATGATCGCGAGCGCTTGTTCGGTCGGCGCATAGGTGGTGCGCGACATGAAGAAGGCGGTCCGCCGCAGACGGCCGCGCATGTCCTCGCGGAAGTTCGAATGGTCCCAGACGCCGGCCAGGGCGCCCGGGTGCAGCATCTGCAGCATCAGGGCCGCGATGCCGCCGATCATCATGGTCGTCAGGTCGCCATGCACGCGCCAAGCCACGCAGTCCGGGCCATAGAGGCCGGCGTCGCCGGGCACATCTTCGGGCGGGACCGCGTCGCGCGGAATCCCGAACATCTCCCGGACCTGGCGCAGGATGGTGTCGCGAACGAGGGGCATGGGCGAACCCAATATGGCCCGCCCGCCCCCGATTGCGAAGGCCTCAGGCGAGCGCCGCCCGCAAGGCCTGCGCCGCTTCCTTCGCCGCCGCGTCCACCGCCGGGCTGACATCGCCCATGATGTAGAAGTCGTGGACCAGGTCCGGATAGTGGATGTGCTGGGCCTTCACGCCCGCGGCGTTCAGGCGCGCGGCATAGTCGCGGCCCTCGTCCTGCAGCGGGTCGTAACCGGCGGTGACCACGAAGGCGGGCGGCGTGCCGGCCACGTCGGCGACGCCCAGCATGGCGCGGGCGCGCTGCGGGTGGTCACCCACGGCCAGGCACTTGTCGAACCAGGCGATGGCGGCCTTGGACAGGACCGGCCCGTCCAGGCGCTTGCGGGACTCGGTCTCCTGCTCCGGCCAGATGCCCGGATAGAGCAGCATCTGGAAGCTGGGCCTGTGGGCGGGATCGTTCTTCAGGTCGATGGAGACGCTGGCCGCCAGGTTGCCGCCGGCCGAGCAGCCGCCGACGCCGATCTTCTTCGGGTCGAAACCGATCTCGGCGGCGTGGTCGAAGGCCCAGCGGGTCGCCGCCAGCGCATCGTCGTGGCCGGCCGGAAACGGGTGCTCCGGCGAAAGCCGATAGTCGACCGCCAGCACCCGGAAGCCGGAATGGGCGGCGAGACGGCGGCAATGGCCGTCATGGGTCTCCAGGTCGCCGATCGCGAAGCCGCCGCCGTGGAAATAGACCAGGCCCGGCGTCACGGCCGGGGCGCCGTCGGGAGTGTAGAGCCGGGCGCCGATCTTGCCCGCCGCGCCATCGACCTGCAGGTCGCGGGCCTCGACGTTCTTGGGGGCGTTCAGGTTCTGGGCCTGGCGCTGCATGCGGTAGCCGGCTCGGATCATCTCCGGCGGGATGGCCTCCAGCGGCGGCGCCTGCTGGCCGGCCTGGGCGGCCTCCTGGGCCTCGATCATCGCCTTGAAATGGGGGTCCATCGAAATGCTCGCTTTGCTGGAAAGAGGTCAGCCGACCTGGCGCGCCCGGCCTTCCCAATAGGGGGCGCGGAGCTCGCGGCGCAGAACCTTGCCGGAGGGATTGCGGGGCAGGACGTCGATGGTGTCCACCGACTTGGGCGTCTTGTAGCCGGCGATCTGGTCGCGGCAGTGGGCGATGATCGAGGCGACGTCGAGGTTCGCGCCGGCGCGCAGCACCACCACCGCCTTGACCGCCTCGCCCCAGCGCTCGTCCGGCACCCCGATCACAGCGGCGTCGGCGACGTCGGGATGGCTCATCAGGGCGTTCTCGACCTCGGCCGGATAGACGTTCTCGCCGCCCGACACGATCATGTCCTTCACCCGGTCGTGGATGTAGAGGAAGCCGTCCCGGTCGAAGAAGCCGGCGTCGCCGCTGCGGAACCAGCCCTCGGCGTCGATCGCTTCGGCGGTGGCCTCCGGGCGGTTCCAGTAGCCCTTCATGACACCGCGCGAGCGGATCTCGATCTCGCCGACCTCGTCATGGAGGGCGTCACGGCCATCGATCCGCACACGGACCTCATAACCCGGCGAGGGCCGCCCGCAGGCCCGCAGCTTGCCGAGCGTAGGGTCGTGCATATCGGGCGACAGATAGGTCCCGCCGCCGATGGTCTCGGTCAGGCCGTAGAGTTGCATGAAGTTGGCGCCGAGCCGCGCCTGGGCCCGGGTGAGCACCTCCTCGGAGATCGGCGAGGCGCCGTAATAGACGTGTCGCAGGCTCGACAGATCGGCCTCGGCCTGGGCCGGATGCTGCAGCAGCATGTTGATGATCGCCGGCGCCATGAAGGCGTGCTTGATCCCGTGCTCGGCGATGGTCTGGATCAGCCGGCCGATGTCGACTTCGCGCATCACCACCGCCCGCGCGCCCTGGCGCAGGGCGAGCATGCCGAGATTGGCGCCGGCCACATGGAACAGAGGCATGGCGACCAGGACGCCCTCCTCGGGCTCGAACTTCGCCCAGACCTGGGTCGCGCCCTCGAAGACGGCGTCGTAATTGGTCTCGGTGAGTTGCACGCCCTTGGGCAGGCCGGTGGTGCCGGAGGTGTAGAGCTGGATGACGTCGTCGTCCGGCAGGGCCGCCAGCTTGGGATCCGTCGCCGCCTGCGCGCCGATCCAGGCGCGGAAGCCCGGCCAGACGGGGTGGCCCCGCTCGAACTGGACGACGGTGGCGAGGTCCGGCAGGTCGAGGCCGGCGATGGTCTCGGCATAATCCTGGCCCACCACGATGAGGCGGCAGCCGGCGTCCTTGAGGATGAAGGCGATCTCCGGCGGCGCGAGGCGCCAGTTCACCGGGGTCAGGCAGGCCCGCACCTTCAGGCAGCCGAACCACAGGACGAAGAAGTCGGCATTGCCCTTGGCCAGGGTCCCGATCCGGTCGCCCGGCTTCACCCCGGCGGCCAGCAGGGCCTGGGCGCACTGCGAGGACAGGGCGTCGAGCCGGGAATAGCTGATGGATTCGCCCTCGAACCAGAGGGCCTCGGCGTCCGGCCGCACACGGCCATGGAAGCGGGCCACATCGGCCACGCAGCTGATGTCCGCGGACATCGATCCTCCCCAATCTCCCTCCCCTTCATGGGGAGGGTGCACAAGGCGAAGCCTTGGCCGGGTGGGGAATTCCAGATCCTCCGCACCTAGGCCAGACTTGCCCCACCCGTCTGGCGCTTCGCGCCAGCCCCCCTCCCCACAAGGGGGAGGGAGGAGCGCTTTCGGCTTACTCGGCCGCCGGCTTCGGCGCGTAGCCGAGGACCGCCTTGGTTTCCAGGAACTCGTGGAAGGCGAAGTCGCCCCACTCGCGCCCGTTGCCGCTCATCTTGTAACCGCCGAACGGCGCCATCATGTCGCCGGCGCCGCCGTTGATCGACACCTGGCCGGCGCGCAGTTTGGACGCCACTTCGCGAGCCTTGTTCAGGTCTTCGGCCTGCACATAGGCGGCGAGGCCGTACTCGGTGTCGTTGCCGATATCGATCGCCTGGTCGACGCTGTCATAGCCGAGGATCGACAGCACGGGGCCGAAGATCTCTTCCTTGGCGATGGTCATCTCGTTGGTGACGTTGGCGAAGACGGTGGGCTTCACATAGTAGCCCTTGTCCAGCCCGTCCGGACGGCCGACGCCGCCGATGACCAGGGTCGCGCCCTCATCGATGCCGGCCTGGATCAGCTTCTGGATCTTGTTGAACTGGACTTCCGAGACCACCGGGCCGAGCTGGCTGTTGCCGTTCGGGTCGCCGACGGTGACCTGGCTCGCGGCTTCCTTGGCCACCGCGATCGCTTCATCCATGCGCTGGGCAGGGACGAGCATGCGGGTCGGCGCGTTACAGGACTGGCCGGAATTGGTCATGATGGTCGCCACGCCGCGGCCCACGCCCTTGGCGAAGGCGGCGTCGTCGAGGACGATGTTCGGGCTCTTGCCGCCCAGCTCCTGGGCCACGCGCTTGACGGTCGCGGCGGCGTTCTTGGCCACCTCGATGCCGGCGCGGGTCGAGCCGGTGAAGGACACCATGTCGACGTCCGGGTGGCTGGAGAGCGGCACGCCGACGCCGATGCCGTCACCGTGCACCAGGTTGAACACGCCCGCCGGCACGCCGGCCGCATGCATGATCTCCGCGAAGATGTGGCCCGAGAACGGCGCCACTTCCGACGGCTTCAGCACCATGGTGCAGCCGGTCGCGATGGCCGGGGCCACCTTGCAGACGATCTGGTTCAGCGGCCAGTTCCAGGGGGTGATGAACCCGCAGACGCCGATCGGCTCCTTGACGATCATCGTCGGGCCGCGGTCTTCCTCGAACTTGAAGGTCTTCAGGACTTCGACGGCGGTGGCCAGGTGGCCCATGCCGATCGGAACCTGAGCGCGCTGGGCGAGGCTGGACGGGGCGCCCATTTCCTCGGTCACGGCGGTGGCCAGGTCGCCGAAGCGCTTCTGGTATTCCGCCAGGATGCGGCCCAGCACTTCCAGGCGCTCTTCGCGGCTGGTGCGCGACCAGGCCGGGAAGGCCTTCTTCGCCGCCTTGACCGCCTTGTCGACGTCGGTCGCATTGCCGAGCGCGCTCTTGCCGCAGACTTCCTC
>CAMFHW010000044.1 GCA_945952175.1 uncultured Phenylobacterium sp.
CAGCCCCCTTATGCGCTCGCGGGCCATCTCGGAGATCAGGGCTGGCGAGAGGATGTCCTCGCCGTCGAGCCAGCCGTCATTGGCGAGCGCGCCCATCAGGCGGGCCAGGGCCGGGGCGGTGGCGTGGCCCGTGGCCGAGGGAATCTCCATCCGCCGCCAGGCCGCCGGGTCCCGCCCGCCGGGCTGGGCCCAGGGGGTGAGGAAGGCGGCGCGGGTGGCGTCGTTGAGGTGGCCGAAGTTCGGCAGGGCGCCCGGCCGCATGAGATCGGCCACCCTGTGATGCTCGGCGTCCGGCAGGCCGATCCACAGGTCGAGTTCGAACGGGACCGCGAAGTCCTCCCGAAGCGCCTGCCCCATGGTTCGGCCCTCGGCGCGGCGGAAGATCTCGCCGGCCAGGTAGCCGTAGGTGATCGGGTGGTAGCCGCTGGCCGTGCCCGGCGGCCAGATCGGAGCCATGGCTGCGAGCTTCGCGCAGATGGCGTCCCAGTCGAACCAGAGGGCGGGGTCCATCTCCTCCGGGAAGCCGGAGAGGCCGTCCTGGTGGCTCATCACCTGATCGACGGTGATGGCGCCCTTTCCGGCCTGGGCGAAGTCGGGCCAGAGATCGGCGACCTTTTGGCCGTAGTCCAGCCGGCCGGCCTCGACCGAGCGGGCGATCAGCAGGGCCGCGAGCGCCTTGGTGGTCGAGAAGATCGGGGCGAGGGTGGTCTGGTCGAAGGGCCGGGTCTTGGCCCGGTCGGCATGGCCGCCCCAGATGTCGACCACGAGCTGGCCGTTCTCGACCAGGCTGAAGCGGGCGCCCAGTTCTTCCCCGCGGGCGCAGTTGTCGGCGATCGCTGCGCGGACCGCGGCGCAGCGGCCGGGACATACCCCATGGATCTCGACCTCGCTCATGCCAGGCGCTCCATCCGCACGCTAGGGGCCGGCGCCTTCAGCTTGGGACCGAGACCGACGATCGGCAGGTCGGGTCCGCCCCCCGCCGCAGCCACCGCCTCGGCCAGGCCGCCGACGGCGCGCGACAGGGCGTAGTGGCCGGCAAGGCCGTCGACCAGGGCGGCGGCGAACAGGGCGCTCAAAAGGTCGCCCGTGCCCTTGGGGGCGGAGGCGGCGCGGGGATGGGCGGCGAGCCAGGCTTCGCGGGCGTCGGCATAGACCACGCCGATCTCACTGCCTCGGTTGACGGAGGAGACCAGGACCGGCCGGCCCATGCGGCGCGCGGCGGCGACCGCCTCGTCCGGCGTGCGGGCCTCGAGCCCGGCCAGGTGGCTGAGCTCCCAGGCGTTGGGGGCGATCAGGTCGGCGCGGGGGATCAGCTCGTCGAGGATCGCCTCGGCCGTGACCTGGGGGACGTAGAGGCCCTTGGGCGCGTCGCCCATGGTGGGGTCGACCATGATGATCGGCGGCTTGGCGCGCGGGGCGCCGCGGACAGCGTCGATGGCCTGGGCCGCGACCCGGACCTGGTCGGCGGAGGCGAAATAGCCGGTGAGCACAAGGTCGACCTGGGCGAACAGGCCGTTGGCCTCGATGCCGGCCAGCATGCCCTCCAGCACCTCGACGGTGACCGCCGCGCCGCCGGGCGGACCCCAGCCGGGGTGGCGCCCATAGAGCACCGTCGGCACCAGGATCGGATCGATGCGCAGGGCCGAGAGCGCGAGCGCCTGGGCGCCGCCGCCCACCCGGCTCGCCGACACGTGACTGGAGATGACGAGGGCCTGGGGCATCGTGAGGGACTTAACCACCTCAAAGCCCCGCCACAACGGGAGAGTTCCCAGCCGCGCCGGACTGGAGATACGGCGCGGCCGGGCTTCGGGGTCGCCCCCTTAGTAGCGGTAGTGGTCGGGCTTGAACGGGCCCTGCGGCGTGACGCCGATATAATCCGCCTGTTCCTTGGAGAGCGTGGTCAGCTTCGCGCCCAGCTTGGCCAGGTGCAGCATGGCGACCTTCTCGTCGAGGTGCTTGGGCAGGGTGTAGACCTGGGTCTGGTACTTGTCCCGGTTCGTATGCAGCTCGATCTGGGCCAGGGTCTGGTTGGTGAAGCTGGCGCTCATCACGAAGCTCGGATGGCCGGTGGCGTTGCCGAGGTTCACCAGGCGGCCTTCCGACAGGACGATGATCTTCTTGCCGTCCGGGAATTCGACGTGGTGGACCTGATCCTTGATCTTGTCCCACTTGAAGTTCCGCAGGCCGGCGATCTGGATCTCGGAATCGAAGTGGCCGATGTTGGCGACGATGGCGTTGTTCTTCATCTGCCGCATGTGGTCGACCGTCAGCACGTCCTTGTTGCCGGTCGCGGTGACGAAGATGTCGGCCTTGGACGCCACGTCCTCCATGGTCTGGACTTCGTAGCCCTCCATGGCCGCCTGCAGGGCGCAGATCGGATCGATCTCGGTGACGATCACGCGGGCGCCGCCCTGACGCAGCGAGGCCGCCGAGCCCTTGCCCACGTCGCCGTAGCCGAGGACCACGGCGACCTTGCCCGAGAGCATGACGTCGGTGCCGCGGCGGATGGCGTCGACCAGGCTCTCACGGCAGCCGTAGAGGTTGTCGAACTTCGACTTGGTGACGCTGTCGTTGACGTTGATCGCCGGGAACGGCAGGTCGCCGCGCTCGGCCATCTGGTAGAGGCGGTGGACGCCCGTGGTGGTCTCTTCCGACACGCCCTTCACGGCGTCGCGGATCGCCGAATAGAAGCCAGGCTTTTCCTTCAGGTAGCGCTTCATCACGGCGTAGAGCGCTTCCTCTTCCTCGTTCTGCGGATTGTCGAGGATCGAGGGGTCCTTCTCGGCCTTGGGGCCGAGCACGCAGAGCAGGGTGGCGTCGCCGCCGTCGTCGAGGATCAGGTTCGGGTAGCCGCCGTCGGACCATTCGAAGATCCGGTGGGCGTAGTCCCAGTACTCGACCAGGGTCTCGCCCTTGATCGCGAAGACCGGCGTGCCGGCGGCGGCGATGGCGGCGGCGGCGTGGTCCTGGGTCGAGAAGATGTTGCACGAGGCCCAGCGGACATCGGCGCCGAGGGCTTCCAGGGTCTGGATCAGCACCGCGGTCTGGATGGTCATGTGCAGGGAGCCGGCGATCCGGGCGCCCTTCAGCGGCTGGTCCTTGCCGAATTCCGCGCGGACGGCCATCAGGCCCGGCATCTCGGTCTCGGCGATCTCGATCTCCTTGCGGCCGAAGTCGGCCAGCGAGATGTCTTTCACCACATAGTCGGTCATCGGGAATCCTGTCAGCTCCGACCGCCGATATTGTAGGCGATCAGGTGGGTTTGGGCGGTTCTATACCGGCGCCCGCCCAAGCTCGCAAGAAACGCATAAAGAAATCTTTATATGACCCAGGGCTGCGGCGCGGCGGCCAGGTGGCGCATGGCCTTGGTCGCGGCTTTCAGGATCTTGTCGCGGCGATGGTCGCGGGCGGCGAGCACGCTGCGGGCGGCCTCGCGCCCCTCTCCGGCAGGTTTCAGGCGGGCCACCAGGCGATGGGCCACGGCCGCGTCGTTCAGGGCCCCCAGTTCATCCTGCAAGGTCTTCAGGCGCCTGAGGAACCGCTCGACCCTCGCCTTGTGGAACAGGGGGGCGAAGGCCTCGAGCGCATAGCGCAGCTTCTTGGCGTCGATCCGCAGGTGGTGGCGGCCGACGTCGCCCAGGGCCTGGAGGTCGGCGGCGCGGGCGGCGATCCGCTTCCAACGGCGGGCCAGGGCCTTGGCGGCGAACTCGCGGGCGGAACCCTTGCGGCGCTTCTCGTGCTTGCCGCCGAGCCAGGCGCCGGTCTCCACCCAGGCGGTGGCCTCCAGCACAAGGTCGCGGAACCGCTTGGAGGCCACGGCGGCCTGCGCCTTGGCGTGGGCGCCGGCGCGGGCCGCCTCCACGGTGGGGGCGAGCGCGGCGCCCGCATCGCCCAGCTCGGCGTTGTCGTGGGCGAAGACGTCGAGGTCGCGCGCCTCGTCGCAGGCCTTGAGCAGCCATTTGAGCTCGGCGCGGATCGCCGGGGCGGCGGCGTCCTCGACGATCGGCTTGAAGGTGGCGATGGCGCTGCGCAGGCGGCGCACCGAGACACGCAATTGGTGCAGCACGTCCTCGCCGTCGACCTCGCGCAGGATCAGCGCATTGGCGGCGATCTGGGTCAGCGCGTTGCGGGCGATGGCCTGGAAGGCCTCGGCGGCCGTGGTCCCGCGCTTGAGCTTCACCCGGTCCTGCTTGCGCGGGGTGAGCGCGGTCCCGTCGCGCAGGGCCGCGCCCTGCGAGGCCTTGCCGTCGAAGGACAGGTAGAGCGGGGCGGTCTTGGCCAGCGACCGCGCCAGCGCGAACAGGGCGGCGGGCGGCCCGGCCTTCAGCTCCAGCTCGACCTCGGAGATCACCCGCCGCCGCTCGCCGGCGGTGACCGCGCCCTCGTCGATGGCGAGCTCGATCTCGGCGCCCTCGTGCAGGAAGGTCCGCTGCCGCCGCGTGACGGCCACGGTGAAATCCGGCGCGAGCTTGCGCCTCTGGGCCGGGGTGAGCGCCTTGCGCAGGGCCGGAACCGTCAGATCAAGGCCCTCGGCCGGCGCCGGGCCCTCATGCTCCTCGCGTGCGAAGCCCTCGCCGCGCTTCAGGGTCTGGACGCGCTTGCCGCCGCCCTCGCGGATGCGCAGCGAGATGTGGGCCGAACCCAGCCGCTTGTCGGGGGTGTCGTAATAGGTGGAGACCAGGGAACGGGTCTCCGCACCGTCTCCGGGCGCAGCGGCCAGGACGGCGTCCAGATCCTGCGGCTCGCACAGGAACTTGAGCTCGATCTCCTCGCTCGCCAGGCAAGCCTCCTACCGTCCTTCGACACCGGGATCATCCTAGACTCGATTCCGCGGGCCGGGAATTGAGCAGGGTCAAATCCCCGATCCGTTGCTTCCGCAACGGCGCACAGTGTAAGGCGCAGCGACCTTTGCGAAGGAGCTTCCCATGAACGCCCATGTCCGCCCTGAAGGCTCCGCCCAGCCGCGCCACGACTGGACGCTGGAGGAGGTCGAGGCGCTGTTCGAGCTGCCGTTCGCCGAGCTGGTGTTCCGCGCCGCCGAGATCCATCGCGCCTGGTTCGACCCGACCGAGGTGCAGCTGTCGCAGCTCCTGAGCGTGAAGACCGGCGGGTGCCCGGAGAATTGCGGCTATTGCAGCCAGAGCCAGCACTTCAAGACCGGGGTGGCGGCGACCAAGCTGATGGACGCCGGGGCGGTGATCGCCGCCGCGGCCGAGGCCAAGGCCGGCGGGGCGCAGCGCTTCTGCATGGGCGCGGCCTGGCGCGACCTGAAGGACCGCGACGTGCCGAAGGTGGCGGAAATGATCTCTGGCGTGAAGGCGCTGGGCCTGGAGACCTGCGCCACTCTGGGCATGCTGACCCGCGAGCAGGCCCAGAGCCTGAAGGACGCCGGCCTCGACTACTACAACCACAACCTCGACACCGGGCCGGACTATTACGACAAGGTGGTCACCACGCGGACCTACCAGGACCGGCTGGACACCCTGGAGGCGGTGCGCTCGGTGGGCATGAACACCTGCTGCGGCGGCATCGTCGGCATGGGCGAGACGCGCCAGGATCGCGCCGGCCTGCTGCATGCGCTGGCCACCCTGCCGGCCCACCCGGACAGCCTGCCGATCAACGATCTGATGCCGATCCCCGGCACGCCGCTGGGCGATTCGCAGGCCGTGGACGGCTTCGAGTTCGTGCGCATGATCGCCGTGGCGCGGATCGTCTGCCCGAAGACCGTGGTGCGGCTGAGCGCCGGGCGCGAGCATATGAGCCGCGAGCTGCAGGCGCTCTGCTTCCTGGCCGGCGCCAATTCGATGTTCATCGGCGGCAAGCTGCTGACCACCGCCAACCCGGACAAGGACACCGACGCGGCGCTGATGGCGGACCTCGGCATGAAGCCGATGGGCGCGAAGCGGCCCGTCTCCGCCTAGAACCCCAGCCCCGGAGAGACGGACCGCCGGGCTCGGAGGATGTGACCGGCCCTGGAGGAGCGGTTGTCCAGACGCACCCCTCCTGGAATCACCCTAGACGATGCAGCCTGGGGTTGGCTGTCCGACGCCCGACACAGGCGTCAGCGTGGGCCTTTGGAACCACGGACGACACGGAAAGCCCGGACAAGAGTGCGCAAAGCGCACCGCCATTCGATCCGCGGTCTGGCCCCTGTTCGTGTGGGTTCGTGGCTTGTCTTGCGGCTTGGTCGGCGGGCGCTCACATGGCCAAGTGACGTCGCCGTCCTTCGGGGTTCAAACTGTAGCATGACCGCCCACCATCCCCTCGATCGTCCTGTCTGGAGCGCGCTCACGACGCGGCAGGCGCCCCTGGCCGAGGGGGATGGGCGGGCGTTGCGGTTCCAGGCGGCCTATGGGCTGTTCGCGGCCATGGGGGACGGGTCGGCGGCGAGCCTGGCGGCGCTGCCGGGGCTGATCGCGCCCGGCGGCGGGGTGGCGCTGGTGGAGGCGCAAGCGCCGCCGGAGGTTCCGGGGACCGAGATCGCCTCGCGCGCGGGCATCTGGCAGATGGTCTGCGAGGCCCTGACGCCGGACGAACGGTCCGCGGACTTCGAGATCGTCGACCTGACCGACGACGACGCCCCGGCCATGCTGGCGCTCGCGACCCTGACCGAACCCGGCCCCTTCTTCGAGCGCACCCACCGGCTGGGCCAGTTCGTCGGCGTGAAGGCGGACGGCAAGCTGATCGCCATGGCCGGCGAGCGGATGAAGCCCGACGGCTTCACTGAGGTGAGCGGGGTCTGCACCGACCCGGGCCATCGCGGGAAGGGCTATGCCGGCGCCCTGATGCGGGTGGTGGCGGCGCGGGTCGCGGCGCGGGGCGAGACGGCCTTCCTGCACGCCTACGCGCACAACAAGGGCGCGATCGCGCTCTATGAGAGCTTGGGCTTCAAGCTGCGGGCGGAGTTGACCATGACCATGCTGCGCAAAGCCTAGGGGCAGAAGCTGCACGGCTAGGCTTGCCTAGGGTTTGGTTAACGGCGCGGCCAAGTGCTTGAAACCATGGGTGGCGCCATGGCGCACGCAGATTGCATCGAGGGCGGCGACCGACAGGAGCCGTCCATGCAAGTCAACGCCAACAACCCGCTGCTGGCCGCCGCAGGCGCCCAGAAGACCCAGGCGCCGAGCGGCTTCTTCGCCACCGCCCCGGCCGAGCAGACCGGCGCGCGCAAGGAATTCTCCGACTTCATGAAGAAGTCGCCGGCCGAGCAGATGCGCGACCAGATCCTGAAGTCGATGGGCCTGGACGAGGAGAAGCTGAAGGCCATGCCGGCGGAGCAGCGCAAGGCGATCGAGGACAAGATCAAGGAGATGATCAAGACCAAGATCGAGGAGGCGGAGAAGCAGAAGAAGGGCGTCTTCGTCGACATCAAGGCTTGAAGAAGGGGACCACGAAAAACACGAAAAGCACGAACCGGAGCCACGGCCGTCGAGCCCGGCGCTTCGATAGGTTGCGCTGCGCGCGGACTAGCCGCGGCGGCGCTTGTGTTTTTCGTGGTTCCTAGCTTTTGCCGCAGACCGGACATTCCGGGTCCGGGCCGATCCTGACCGTGCGGGTCTGGGCGGAGAGGGCGTCGTAGATCAGCAGGCGGCCGGTGAGCGGGTCGCCGGCGCCGGTGAGGTGCTTGATCGCCTCCAGGGCCATCATGGAGCCGACGACGCCGGCCAGCGCGCCGACCACGCCGACGGTCTGGCAGGTCTCGGCGTCGGGCGGGATCTCGGGGACCAGGCAGCGATAGCAGGGCTTGCCGGCGAAGACCCCGACCTGGCCGGTCCAGCGACCGATGGCGCCGGAGACCAGCGGGACACAGGCGCCGACGCAGGCGGCGTTGACCGCGAAGCGGGTGGCGAAGTCGTCGGTGCCGTCGAGCACGAGGTCGAAACCGGTCACGAGTTCGTGAGCATTGTCCGCCGTCACGGCCAGGGCGTGGCCCTCGACGTCGATGTTGCAATTGAGCGCCTTGAGCCGGTCGGCCGCGGCGTCGACCTTCAGCCGGTCGAGGTCGTCCTCGGCATAGATCACTTGGCGCTGCAGGTTCGAGCGATCCACCCGGTCCGGATCGGCGAGGACGAGCGTTCCGACCCCCGCCGCCGCCAGATAGAGCGAGGCGGGCGCGCCGAGGCCGCCGGCGCCGACGATCAGGACGCGGGCGGCCTTGAGCTTCTGCTGGCCCGGGCCGCCGACCTCGCGGAGCACCAGGTGGCGGGCGTAGCGCTCGACCTCTTCGTCGCTGAATTCCATCGCCTCGTCCTACCCAGCTTGACCTGCCGCCGCGCGCTGCTCACATCGGCCCGATGTCACAGAACACGAATTTTCCCGATTGGCATGGCACCACGATCCTGGCGGTGCGCAAGGACGGCAAGACCGTCATCGCCGGCGACGGTCAGGTGTCGATGGGCCACCCCGTCGTCAAGGGCAACGCCCGCAAGGTGCGCCGGCTGGCCGGCGGCCGGGTGGTGGCGGGCTTCGCCGGGGCGACCGCCGACGCCTTCACCCTGATCGAGCGGCTGGAGGCCAAGCTGGAGCAGTATCCCGAGCAGCTGGCCCGGGCCTGCGTGGACCTGGCCAAGGACTGGCGCACCGACCGCTATCTGCGTCGGCTGGAGGCCATGCTGCTGGTGGCCGACAAGGACGCGATCTTCACCGTGACCGGGGTGGGCGACGTGCTGGAGCCGGAGAGCGGCATCGCCGCCATCGGCTCGGGCGGGAACTATGCGCTGGCCGCGGCCCTGGCCCTGGCCGAGACCGACCTCGACGCCGAGACCGTCGCCCGCCGCGCCATGGCGATCGCGGCGAAGATTTGCGTCTACACCAACGGGGAGCTGACGGTTGAGAGCGTCTGACTGCTTGCCTTCTCCCCTGGCGGGAGAAGGTGGCCGCTCGGAGAGCGGTCGGATGAGGGGGCTACAGCCCCTCCGGACACGCCGCGCGGCCCCTCACCCGACCCTGCTCCGCAGGGCCACCCTCTCCCACGAGGGGAGAGGGATTGCGATAGCGGCCCTCCTCCTCGCCAGCCCCGCCCTGGCCGCGCCGAAGGTCGATCCGGCGCCGGTGGTGGCCGCCGAGCGGGCCTTTGCGGCGGACGGGCTGAAGCTGGGGATCAAGGCCTCGTTCCTGGAGCATTCGGCGGCCGATGCGGTGATCTTCCGGCCGCAACCGGTCAATGCGCACGCCTATTACGAGGCCCAGGAGAGCGACGCGGGCGGCCCGCCCCTGGTCTGGTGGCCGCTGTTGGCGGGCATCTCGCGAGCGGGCGACCTCGGCTACACCACCGGGCCCTTCACCTATGACGGCAAGCCGGGCGGCTCCTATTTCACGGTCTGGAAGAAGCAGGCCGACGGCGGCTGGAAATGGGTCTATGACGGCGGCCCACCCACGGACCTGAGCGCCGCCGCGCCCCAGGGCTCGACCCCGGTCTATCTCCCGATCTCGACCGCGAAGGGGAAATATCCGGAAGCCGCGTTCGGCGACGTCAAGGCGGCCGAGGCGAAGCTGGCGGCGACGGCGAAGAGCGACGTGAAGGCCGCCTATGCCCGGGCCCTGGCCGACGACGCCCGGGTGGGCGGCTCGCGCGCCGCGCCGGCCGATACGCCGGCGGGCCATGCGGCGGAGCTCGGCAAACGGGCGGCGCAGATCACGTTCACGCCGCTAGGCGGCGAGGCGGCCAAGTCGGGCGACCTGGCCTGGACCTATGGCGACGCGACCTGGGCCGACGGGGCCGGCCACTATGTGCGCGTCTGGCAATTGCGGAAGACCGGCTGGCGGATCGTCTACGACGCCCTGCTGGTGACGCGGAAACCCGGCTAGCTCGCCGCTCGTCCCGGCGATGCCGGGATCCAGATCGGAAGCCTCAACGTGTCCGCAGATTTGAACCACGAAGCACACAAAGGGCACGAAGGGTCTGCGCCCATCTTGATGCTGTTCGTGCCCTTTGTGGTGAATTGAACCGCGTAAAACCGCGGGGCCGAGCCATATGACCTGGATCCCGGCATTCGCCGGGACGAGCGGGATAGGGACCGCTTTCCGAGATGACTCAAAGGAGTTGCTGTTGAACCAGAGCCTTGCATCCTATCTATCGCGGCGATGACTGAGTTTTCCCCTCGCGAGATCGTTTCCGAGCTCGACCGCTACATCGTCGGGCACCCTGAGGCGAAGAAGGCCGTGGCGGTGGCGCTGCGCAACCGCTGGCGCCGGCGGCGCGTGGACGAGTCGCTGCGCGACGAGGTGACGCCGAAGAACATCCTGCTGATCGGGCCCACCGGCGTCGGCAAGACCGAGATCGCGCGGCGGCTCGCCAAGCTCGCCCAGGCGCCGTTCCTGAAGGTCGAAGCCACCAAGTTCACCGAGGTGGGCTATGTGGGCCGCGACGTCGACCAGATCGTCCGCGACCTCGTGGAGAGCGCGCTGGCCATGGTGCGCGACAAGCGGCGCGCCGGGGTGAAGGCCCGCGCCGAGGCGGCGGCCGAGGAGCGGCTGCTGGACGCCCTGACCGGGCCGGGTTCGACCGCGGCGCGGGACGCCTTCCGCAAGAAGCTGCGCGCCGGCGAGCTGGACGAACGTGAGGTCGAGCTCACATTGTCCGACACGAGCGGCGGCCTGCCGATGTTCGACATCCCCGGCCAGCCGGGTTCGCAGATGGGGATGCTCAACCTCAACGACCTGATGGGCAAGGCGTTCGGCGGGCGGACCAAGACCCACAAGACGACGGTGAAGGGCGCCTGGGCGCCGCTGATCGCCGAGGAGAGCGACAAGCTGGTCGACCAGGAGGCCCTGACCCAGGAGGCGCTGGAGCTGGCCGAGAACAACGGCATCGTGTTCCTGGACGAGATCGACAAGGTGGCCAGCCGTTCCGAGCGGGCCGGCGCCGACGTGTCCCGCGAGGGGGTGCAACGCGACCTGCTGCCGCTGATCGAGGGGACCACGGTCTCGACCAAGCACGGGCCGGTGAAGACCGACCACATCCTATTCATCGCCTCGGGCGCGTTCCATGTGGCCAAGCCCTCGGACCTGTTGCCCGAGCTGCAGGGGCGCCTGCCGATCCGGGTGGAGCTGAAGGCGCTGACCCGCGACGACTTCCGCCGCATCCTGACCGAGCCGGAGGCCAACCTGATCCGCCAGCACCAGGCGCTGCTGGCCACCGAGGGCGTGACGCTCACCTTCACCGAGGACGCCATCGACGCCCTGGCCGACGCCGCAGTGACGGTGAACGGGGCGGTGGAGAACATCGGGGCGCGGCGGCTGCAGACCGTGCTGGAAAAGGTGCTGGAGGAGGTGAGCTTCACCGCCTCCGACCGCGACGGCGAGACGGTGAGCGTCGACGGCGCCTATGTGCGCGACCGCGTCGGCGCCCTGGCCAGCAACACCGACCTGTCGCGGTTCATTCTCTAGGCGAATCGCGGCCGACGCGCCTCGCGGATGGCGTCTTCGAGGGCGCGGGCGAAGTCGGCGCGTTCGGCGGGGCTGAGGGCCCGGGCGACGGGGGCTTCCTTGCCGGAAAGCGCCAGGCGCAGGTCGATGGCCCGGTCGTCTTCGGTGAGCACCGAAACGCGGGTGAAGGCGGTGGGGCTTTCCCAGACCACGGTGGAGAACTTGGGTGTCTCGCGGGTGACCCGGACGCTGCGGTCGGTGACGCGGACCCGCTCGATCTGGCGGGCGGCGGCAAAGCTGGCGAGGAAGGCCACGACCACGGCCAGGACGTCGGCGCCCAGGAAGATCGGCACGAAATAGGCGCCCATGGCCACGAACACCGCCGCCGAGGCGCAGTTGAGCCCCGTGACGATGCAGATGAGCGTGATGAAGCCGCGCTCGGAGAGCGAGCGGTGGGGCCGGATCTCGGCGTCCATGAAAATGGTGTCGTCCATCGGCGGGCCGCCTGGGGGGAGTTGCGACGCGGCCAGAGCTACGCCAAACCTCGGTCCATGGCCAGACCCGCGAAGACCGCCGCCAAGCGCCCCGCGCGCAAGAAACTGAAGCCCGCCGAGGCGGCGCGCATCGAGGAGATCTTCCACCGCTTCCTGGCGTCGAGCGACGACCCACGCACCGAGCTGGACTATGACAGCCCCTATACGCTGGTGACCGCCGTCGCCCTGTCGGCCCAGGCGACCGATGTCAGCGTGAACAAGGCGACCGCCAAGCTGTTCAAGGTCGCCGACACCCCGCAAAAGATGCTGGCGCTCGGAGAGGAAGGCCTGATCCCCTACATCGCCTCGATCGGGCTCTACCGGACCAAGGCCAAGAACGTGATCGCCACGGCGAGGATCCTGGTCGAGCAGTATGGCGGCGAGGTCCCGCTGGAGCGCGAGGCGCTGATGGCCCTGCCCGGGGTGGGGCGCAAGACCGCCAGCGTGGTGCTGAACGAGCTGCGGATCGAGCCGGCCATCGCGGTGGACACCCACGTGTTCCGCGTCTCCCATCGCCTGGGCCTGTCGAGCGGCAAGACGCCGGACCAGGTGGAGGCCGACCTGATGGCCATCGTGCCCGAGCCGTACCTTACCCGCGCGCACCACTGGCTGATCCTGCACGGCCGCTACACCTGCGTGGCGCGCCGGCCGAAGTGCGAGGACTGCGTGGTGGCCGACCTGTGCCCGTCGCGGAAGCTGTTCGTGAAATAGGGTTTGAACCACGAACCACACGAACCCACACGAACGGGGCCGTGTTGGCGAGGTCGCGGCGGTTCGACCGCTGCAAGGATTGACCACGAAAAACACGAAAAACACGAACGTTCAGCGGCGCGGCCGAGCTTGGCTGACCGTGCGCGGAGCGCGCTGTCAATTGACCTGCGGAGTCTCAGGCAGGCTGTTCGTGGAGCCAGGCCTAGCCACCTCGTTGTTGGAAGGATTGCGCTGCGCGCGGGGAGCCACGGCCCGTTCGTGCTTTTCGTGTTTTTCGTGTTCGAACCTTCAGGCCGAGCCGCCGCCGCGCCCTCTCCGGATGGAGCCCGTTCGTGGGGGTTCGTGTGGTTCGTGGTTCCCTATTTCTGCGGCCTGACCGGGACCTCGACATCGCAGACGGTGAAGTCGGCGCCCTTGGCGGCGCGGGTCTTGGCGACGAGGCGGGCGAAGGCGGCCGACTTCGGGTCGAGGATCTCGAGGCGGGGGCGGTCGGCGGCGGTGAGGTCGGCGGCGACGCGGACCTTCAGCATTTTGTCGGGCTTGGCGGGGGGTTCGCCGACGGCCATGGCGCGGATGGCGGGCAGGCCGACCAAGACCTTGCCCCAGACGGTGTAGTCGCGGTCGAGCCGGCGGCTGGCGTCGCGCATGAAGAAGATTTCGGCGTTGGCCGTGTTGGGGTCGGCCTGGCGGCCCATGCCGGCGACGCCCGGGCAATAGGCGCCCCAGGCGCGCAGGGTTCCGTCCTTGGCGCGGGTCGCCTCGATGGGCGAGACGGCGGCGACCGGCGTCGCGCCCACGAAGCCTTCCTGGGCGTCGCTGGCCGTGCGGACCGGGGCGAGGGCGCCGGGCGGCAGCTTGAAGACGAACTCCGGCGGCAGGTCCGGATGGCTGGAGGCTCCGCCGTCGTGATTGTTGGGATTGCCGGTCTGGTCGACGAAGTGGTCGATCACCCGATGGAACAGCAGACCGTCATAGACCCCCTCGCGGGCCAGGAGCTTGACCCGCGCCACCGCCTGGGGCGCGAGGTCGGGGCGCATCTCGACCACCACGCGACCTTGCGTGGTGTCGACCATCAGCAGGTTTTCGGGATCGAGGGCGCGCCAGGGCGAGGGGGCCGCGGCCCCCATCAGGGCGGGGGCGAGGGCCAGAACGACAAAGGCGGCGGTCGGGATCTTGGACGGCATATGCCGACTTTGACCTCCGACCACCGCCTCCGCCAAGTCCTGGGGTGACAGGACTGGTTACCAAGCTGGGGGTTCACTACCCGCTCTTCGTGCCAGGGATTCGTCCGCGGCGCCTCATAATTTTTGCTTACTGCGCAGTTTTGTCTCACGTGATGCGCTTGACGCTGGGCGGATCGCTGGAAGGGAAGCTCTCCTCCAGGCCCTCGTCCAGCAAGGCTTCCTGCCGATCCTCGTCGTGATGCTCGCGATTGTGGCGCGCTTTCGCGCCCAGCTGATCGTGCTTTTCGTTTTCGCGCAGGGGCCGCTTGGCCTTGCGGCTGTGCGGCGCCTCGATGTGGCGATC
>CAMFHW010000045.1 GCA_945952175.1 uncultured Phenylobacterium sp.
ACATAGTATTGGGCGCAGCGCTTGGCGGCGGTGGCGACCGGCTCGGAAGCCTGGCGCTTGGTGCCGACGAACAGCACGCGGCCGCCCGAAGCGGCGACCTCGCGCACCTTCACCAGGGCCTGGTGCAGGAGCGGGATCGACTGGCTCAGGTCGATGATGTGGATGTTCGAGCGGCTGCCGAAGATGTAGCGGTCCATCTTCGGGTTCCAGCGATGGGTCTGGTGGCCGAAGTGGGCGCCAGCTTCCAGGAGCTGACGCATGGAGAAGTCGGGAAGCGCCATATCGTATGGTCCTCTTTTTCCGGTTAGCCTCCGCAGACAAACCCTCCTGGTGGAGGACCGGATTGGAAGCGGACGGGATGTCTCCCCGTGCCGTCGCCAAACGCCTGCGTGTGGAATGGGCGCGGATTTAGGGGTTTGAGACGAAAATTGCAAGCTCCGAGCCGAACGCGGAAAACCTCGCCTTGCGCCGCCAGCTTGGCCGTAGGACAATCCAGGGTCGTTGGGAGGGTGGAATGACAGCTGTCGCGATACTTGGAGCGGGCCTCGTGGTCCTGGCGCAGGGCGGCGTGGGCGGCGTCTACAAGATGCCCGACCCGCCGAAGACGCACGCCCCGCGGGCGCCGGCGACCCCGGTCAATCCGCCCGGACCTCAGACCTTCAAGCCCTACCAGCCCTATCGCGGCGTCTCGGTCTATTCGAACACCGGCGGCCTGGACAGCTATCCGAATCCGCCCAAGCCGCGCCGGCCAAATTGAGCCTGAGGCGCGGTCCTCGCTACTGGCGGACGGCTTCCAGCTTGTGGCCGTCCGGATCGAGCACGAAGGCCGCGTAGTAGCGGGCGCCATAGTGCGGGCGTAGGCCTGGCGCGCCCAGGTCCTGCCCGCCGTGCGCCAGGGCTGCGGCGTGGAAGGCGTCGACGGCGGCGTTCGAGGGGGCGTCGAAGGCCAGGTGGAAGCCGGCGCCGGGCGGCGTCGCCTCCGGCCGAAGGAACAGGGCGAGCTTGTCCTCGCCGCCGGGCGGACCGAAGCCGACGGCCGTGGCGTTGGACCAGAGAAGCTTACAGCCTAACGGTTCGAGGATCGCCTCATAGAAGGCCGTCGCGTGGGCGAGGTCTTTCACACCGAACGACAGGTGGCCGAGCATCGGCTCAGAGGTCCTCGACGAACACCACGCCCGGGGCGGTCTTCAGGGCGCCACGAACCGCGCCGTCCAGCTTGAAGCGCCCGGGCAGCTTCATCTCGATCTCGCGGCCGCCCTCGACGGGAGCGACCAGGATGATCTCCCCGCCCCGACTGCTCTCCTCCAGGCGGCGCTTCAGCGAGTCGATTTCCGCGCTGCGCGGCGCGAGGTGGACGCGCAGGCCGGCCACGGCATTCTCGATCGCCTTGTCCACGGGCTCGGCGTCGTCGCCGAAGAAACGCACTTCGCCGTCGCGGGCCTTGGCGCGGACCTTCAGCGCCACCGCCTTGCCGGGCTCCAGCAGCTCGCGGCACTTGCGCAGGGCTTCCGGCGGGAACAGCACCTCGTACTCCCCCGTGGGGTCGGAGAAGGTGACGAAGGCGAACTTCTCGCCGCTCGACTGGGAGGCCCGCTCCTGGCGCCGGCGCACCACGCCGGCCATCCGGAAGGCCTCCGCCCCGGCCTCGGCCTTGGGGATCACGTCGGCCAACAGGTCGGTGCGCTTGCGGCGCAGGGCCTCGACCATGTCCTCCAGAGGATGGCCGGACAGGTAGAAGCCGACCGCGGCCAGCTCCTCGTCCAGCCGCTGGGTGGGCGTCCAGGCCTCGGCCTTGGGCAGGCGCGGGCGCTGGGCCTCGGCCTGGTCGCCGCCGAACAGCGAGCCCTGGGACGAGGCGCGCTCGGCCGCGATGCTCTGGCCATAGCCGACCAGCACGTCGGCGGCGGCGAAGTCCTGGGCCCGGTTGGGGTGGATGGAATCGAAGGCGCCGGCGCGCGCCAGGGTCTCGAAGGTACGCTTGTTGACCTGCTTCGGATCGACCCGCTCGACGAAATCGAAGATGTCGCGGAACGGCCCGCCCTCGCGGCGCACCTCGACCACATGCTCCATCGCCTGCAGCCCGACATTGCGGATGCCGCCCAGCGCATAGAGAACCTCGCCGTCCTTCACGTCGAAGTCACCGCTGCAGAGGTTCACGTCCGGCGCACGGATCTTGACCCCGAACCGCTTGGCGTCGGTGTAGAACACCGCGAGCTTGTCGGTGTTGGAGATGTCGAGGCTCATCGAGGCGGCGAAGAACTCGACCGGCGCGTTCGCCTTCAGCCAGGCGGTCTGGTAGCTGATCAAGGCGTAGGCGGCAGCGTGGCTCTTGTTGAAGCCGTAGCCCGCGAACTTGTCCACCAGGTCGAAGATCGAGCCCGCCTGGGCGGCCGGCACGCCCTTGGCCTCCGCGCCGGAGACGAAGCGGGCGCGCTGCTGCTCCATCTCCTCCTTCTTCTTCTTGCCCATGGCGCGGCGGAGCAGGTCGGCTTCACCCAGGCTGTAGCCCGCCAGGATCTGGGCGATCTGCATCACCTGCTCCTGGTAGACGATGATGCCGTAGGTCTCGTTCAGCACCGGGGCCAGGGTTGGGTGCAGAGTGTCGATCGGCTTGCGGCCGAACTTGCAGTCGACGAAGGCCGGGATGTTGTCCATCGGCCCCGGACGGTAGAGGGCCCCGATGGCGGTCACGTCCTCGATGGAGTTGGGACGCAGCTGGCGCAGGGTGTCGCGCATCCCCTGCCCTTCGAGCTGGAAGACGCCGACCGTCTGGGCGTTGCTCATCAGCTCGTAGGTCTTCTCGTCGTCCAGCGGCAGCGCCGCCATGTCGATCCCGGCGCCGCGCGAATCCAGGAACTTCAGCGCCCGGTCGATGACGGTCAGCGTCTTCAGGCCGAGGAAGTCGAACTTCACCAGGCCGGCGCTCTCGACCCACTTCATGTTGAACTGGGTGGCCGGCAGCTCGGAGCGCGGATCGCGATAGAGCGGGGTGAGCTCGGTCAGTGGCCGATCCCCGATCACCACGCCGGCGGCGTGGGTCGAGGCGTTGCGGTAGAGGCCTTCCAGCTTCAGCGCCGTCTCAAGCAGCTGCTCGACCGCCTCGTCGTCGGCCTTGGCCTGCTGCAGGCGTGGCTCGATCTCGATGGCGCGGGCCAGGGTGACCGGATTGGCGGGGTTGGCCGGCACCATCTTGGCCAGGCGGTCGACCTGGCCAAGCGGCAGCTGCAGCACCCGGCCGACGTCGCGCAGCACCGCGCGCGCCTGCAGGGTGCCGAAGGTGATGATCTGGGCCACCCGGTCGCGGCCGTAGTGCTGCTGGACGTAGGAGATCACCTCCTCCCGCCGCTCCTGGCAGAAGTCGATGTCGAAGTCGGGCATCGAGACCCGCTCCGGATTGAGGAAGCGCTCGAACAGCAGGCCGTAGCGCAGCGGGTCGAGGTCGGTGATGGTCAGCGAATAGGCGACCAGCGAGCCCGCGCCGGAGCCCCGGCCCGGCCCCACGGGGATGCCGTGCGCCTTGGCCCACTTGATGAAGTCCGACACGATCAGGAAGTAGCCGGGGAAACCCATCTGGGTGATGACCCCGATCTCGCGCTCCAGCCGCGCCTCGTAGTCCTCGACCGGGAAGGCGTTGGCCTGTCCCCGCGCCATCCGCGCCTTCAGCCCCTCCCGCGCCTGGGCCGCCAGTTCCTCGGCCTCCGAACGGCCCTCGCCGGTCGGGAAACGCGGCAGGATCGGGTCGCGCTTCTTGACCATGAAGGCGCAGCGCCGGGCGATATCGAGGGTGTTGTCGCAGGCCTCCGGCAGGTCGGCGAACAGGGCGCGCATGTCAGCGGACGGCTTGAACCAGTGGTCCGGCGTCACCTTGCGCCGCTCGTCCTGGCCGACGAACGAGCCGTCGGCGATGCAGAGCAAGGCTTCGTGGGCGGAATAGAGGTTCTCGGTGGCGAAATAGACGTCGTTGGTCGCCACCAGCGGCAGGTCGTGCTCGTAGGCGAAGGCGACGAGATCAGGCTCCGCCGCCGCCTGGATCGCCAGGCCGTGCCGCTGGAGCTCGACATAGAAGCGGTCGCCGAACACCGCAGCCATCTCGGCCAGGGCGGCGTTCCCCTCCGCGGGCTTGCCCGCCGCGAACAGCGGATCGACCGGCCCGTCCGTCCCGCCCGACAGCAGGATCAGGCCCTCGGCATGTTCCGCCACCACCGACCAGGGCACCGCCGGCTCCTCGGTCGCCTCGGCCTCGAGATAGGCGTGGGACGAAAGCTCGGCGAGGTTGAGATAGCCCCGCTCGCTCTGGGCCAGCAGCACCACGGTCGGTGTCTTCGCCCAACGTTCCGGCGCCTTGCCGCCGATCCCCGTCACCGGCAGGGCGCAGCCGATGATCGGCTGGACCCCCGTTTCCTTGGTGGTGACTGAGAATTCCAGGCCGCCGAACAGGTTGGCCCGATCGGTGAGCGCCACGGCCGGCATGTCGGCCTTGGCCGCCAGCTTGCCGATGTAGTCGGCCTTGATCGCGCCCTCCAGCAGCGAATAGGCCGACCGCACCCGCAGATGCACGAAGCCCTTGCCGCCGTCCTCGCTCACCTAGACCTCCACGCCCGACGTCCTAGGCGGCGATTTGAGCCACCAGGCACACCATCCAGACAAAACTCGCCACCGATACAAAGGCCAGCGATTCCCGCGCCAAACGAACCATCTCGAAGAGCCCCCTGTGGATGTTCCGGGTATGTTCCTATTCCGGTTTTGTTCTCATGTCCAGCCCCCTCGTGAACATCGCCGAAAGGCCGCGTTGACCGGCGCCCCGGGGCCGCTACAGTCGCGTCAGGACTCACGTTTCGGACGAAGGCCCCACCCTTGACGGCTTGACCCCAATCGACGCGTCGCGCGCGGGCCAGAGGGCTTCCAGCGCACCCTGTCGCTTGGATCAAATCCTGTTCTTGGGGCCTGCCCACATGGCGTTCTTCCGCAACACCACCGTCAATCTGCTCAACCTGCACTACGGCATCCACGCCCTCGCCATCACCGGCGGCGGAGCCTTCTTCCTCGTCTATCTGCTGAAGGCGGGGCTGCCGGCGCCCCTGGTGCTCGCCTCGATGGCGGCCATCACGGCGGGCCGTTTCGTCTTCCGCCCCTCGATCCTCACGCTCGGCAAGCGGTTCGGCCTGAAGCCCCTTGTGCTCATCGGCATCGCGATCACCGCCCTCGAATATCCGCTGCTGGCGGAGGTGCGCGGCCTCGGCCCGGGGCTGGTCGCTCTCATCGTGGCGAGCGCCGTGGGCGAAAGCTTCTACTGGACCTCGTACCACGCCTATTTCGCCGCCCTCGGCGACGCGGAGCACCGGGGACAGCAGATCGGCATGCGCGAGGCCATCGCGGCCATCGTCGGCATCGTCGCGCCCCTCGCCGCGGGCTGGACGCTGAACACGCTCGGCCCACGGGTGGCGTTCGGCGTGACCGGCGCGACCCTGCTGGTCTCCGCCCTCCCCCTGCTCTACGCGCCGAAGGTCCGGATTCTGTGGGACGCGCCGGGCGCCCTGAAGGCCTCCATGGGCGGCGCGATCATGATGACCGCCGACGGCTGGCTGGCCTCGGGCTACTTCGTCTGGCAGATCGCGCTTTTCCTGTCGCTGAGCGGGAACTTCGCGGCCTATGGCGGCGCCATGGCGCTGGCGGCCCTGGCGGGCGCGGCGGCGGGCCTGGCGCTGGGCCGGTTCATCGACGCGGGCCACGGACGAAGGGCCGCGGCGATCGCCTTCGTCGCCATGGCCCTGTCCATCGCCTTCCGTGCGGCGGGCTACGAGCATGCCGCGATCGCGGTGATCGCCAACGCCGCTGGCGCGGCGGTCGTGCCCTTCTACACGGCGGCCTTCATGACGGCGGTCTACAACAAGGCGCTGGCGTCGCCCTGCACCCTGCGGTTCCACATCGCCACCGAGGGCGGGTGGGACTCGGGCACGACCCTCGGATGCCTGACGGCGGCCCTGTTGCTGTGGCTCGGCGCGCCGATGTGGGCGGGCATCCTGCTGTCGCTGCTGGGCGCCCTCGCGGCCTACGTCCTGATGCGGCGCTACTACCTGCGGCCGGTCGCATCAGAACTGTAACCATGTGACGCCTTGTGGCCGCCGGGATTTGCGGCTGAATGGTCGCGGCGGCGCTGGAACCGCCCGACCAGGACCGCCCATGACCATCGCCTCCGCCGACGACCGCGCCTTCCTCGGCCATCCGAAAGCCCTCGGCTTCCTCGCCTTCGCCGAGGCGTGGGAACGGTTCTCGTTCTACGGCATGCAGGCCTTGCTGGTGCTCTACATGACCAAGCAACTCCTGCTGCCGGGCCATGTGGAGAACGTGGTGGGGTTCGCGCCCGTACGGGCGGCGATCGAAGGACTGTACGGCCCGCTCGCGCCCCAGGCCCTGGCCTCGACCATCTTCGGCCTCTATGCGGGCACGGTCTATCTGACGCCGATCCTGGGCGGGATGCTGGCCGACCGGGTGCTGGGCCGCACCACCACCATCGTGATCGGCGGGACGCTGATGGCGATCGGCCACTTCCTGATGGCCTTCGACGCCTCGTTCCTGGCGGCGCTCGCCTGCCTCGTGATCGGCTGCGGCTGCTTCAAGGGCAATATCGCGAGCCAGATCGGAGGCCTCTACGGCCCCGGCGACCTGCGTCGCGCCGACGCCTTTCAGATCTTCTACCTGGCGATCAACGCGGGCGTGATCCTGGCGCCGCTGATCGCCGGCACCCTGGGCGAGAAGGTCGCCTGGCACTACGGCTTCGGCGTCGCCGGCGTCGGCATGGTGGTCGGCCTGATCGTCTATCTGTCCGGCCGCAAGCTTCTGCCCGCCGATCCGCCGATGCGCGCCAGGCCCATCGCGGAGCGGCCGAAGCTGCAGAAGGGCGAGGGAAGGACCATCGCCATACTGGTGTTCCTGCTGCCGGTGCTCGCCATCGGCATGGTGCCGAACCAGCAGATCTTCAACGCCTTCCTGAACTGGGTCGACGCCCACGTCGACATGCAGGTCGGCGGGTTCAAGCTGCCCACCACCTGGATGGTGTCCTTCGACAGCGTGGTCGCGGTCAGCGCCCTGGTGGGCGTCGCGGCCTTCTGGCGGATCTGGGGCAAGCGGCGGAAGGAGCCGGATGAACTCGGCAAGATCGCGATCGGCTCGTTTATCGCGACGGTCGGCGTCGGCTTCCTCGTCCTGGGATCCCTGCTGTCGGGCGACCACAAGGTCAGCGCCTGGTGGGTGCTGGCCTTCATCGTGTTCAACGAGCTGGGGTTCGCCAATATCGCCCCCATCGGACTGGCGCTCTATGCCCGGGTCGCGCCGGCGGCCTTCGCCTCGACGGTGATCGGGGTCTACTACCTGCACCTCTTCGCTTCGAACAACCTGACCGGCTTCATCGGCACCCTGCTGGGGAAGATGCCGCCGACCCAGTTCTGGCTGCTCCACATGGCCATGGCCGGCTTCGCGGGCGTGGTGTTCCTGACGGTGCGCCCCCTCCTCCGCCCGGCCCTCGCAGCCAAGCCGCCGGTCGACGAGCCCATCGAGGCCCTGGAGGTCGCGGTCGACCCGGCCTGAGACGGCCGCCGCGAGCGCGCCACTTTTCGCGGCCAAGCTTGACCGCTCAGGGAGGCGCGCATGGATATCGAGATCGGGGCCGAGGCCAAGGACAAGGCGTTGAATCGCAGGGTTGCGATCACCGTCGTGGCCCTGTCCATCTTCATGGGCTTCTGCGGCGTGAAGGACGGCAACATCGTCCAGGCCATGCAGCAGGCCCAGTCCAACGCCGTCGACACCTGGAGCGAATACCAGGCGACCAAGACCAAGCTGCACATCGACGAGACGGCGCTGGCCCAGACCAAGTTCCTGGGCGCCATCGGCGCGGGCCGGGTGGATGCGGCGACATCGGCCGAGACCGCCCGGCTGGAGAAGGAAATCGCCAAGTACCAGTCCGAGGTTCCGGGCCTGAAGAAGCAGGCCGAGGGCTTCCAGAACCAGTACGACGCGCTGAACGTCCACGACGATCAGTTCGACGCGGCCGACGCCTTCATCTCGATCGCGGTCTCGGTCGCGGCCGTGGCGGCGCTCGTCGAGGCGTCCTGGGCGCTCTACGTTTCCTGGGTGTTCGGCGCCCTGGGCCTGGTCATGGGGCTGTCGGGCTTCTTCGGCTGGGGCCTGCACTCCGACTTCATGGCCAAGCTTCTCAGCTGAGGCGCTGGGCCTCCAGCCGACCGTCCTTCAACGCCAGCACCCGGTCCATGTGCCGGGCAAGTTCCAGGTTGTGCGTGGCGACCAGGGCGGCGACGCCTTCCTTGCGCGCCAGTTCGTAGAGATTGGCGAACACCGCCTCGGAGGTGTGCGGGTCGAGATTGCCGGTCGGCTCGTCGGCCAGCAGCAGGCGCGGCTTGTTGGCGAGCGCGCGCGCGATCGCCACGCGTTGTTGTTCCCCGCCCGACATCTGGGCCGGCTGGTGGTGCGAGCGCTCGGCGAGGCCCAGCTGGGCCAGGAGCTCCTCGGCCCGCGCGCGAGCGGCCTTGCGCGACCTGCCCGCGATCATCTGCGGCAGGGCGACATTGTCGAGCGCCGTGAACTCGGGCAGCAGGTGGTGGGCCTGGTAGACGAAGCCGATGGTGCCGAGGCGCACCCGGGTGCGCTGGCGGTCGGTCAGCTTGGAGCACTCCCGGCCCTCGACCAGGATCTCCCCGGCGGTCGGGCGCTCCAGCAGGCCGGCGGCATGCAGCAGGGACGACTTGCCCGAGCCCGAGGGGCCGATGAGCCCCACGATCTCGCCGCGCGAGACCTCCAGGTCGGCCCCGGTCAGCACCTCGAGGTCGCGGTCGCCCGAGCGATAGATGCGCTTCAGGCCTTGGATGGAAAGGACGCAGTCATTCATAGCGGAGCGCATCCACCGGATCGAGGCGCGAGGCCTGCCAGGCCGGCGCGAGAGTGGCCAGGAACGCCATGGCCAGCGACCAGGCCGTGATGACGCCGACCTCGCCCCAATCGACCTTGGCCGGCACCCGCGACAGGAAATAGACGTCGGAGGAGAAGACCTGGGTTCCGGTCACCCACTCCACGAAGCCCTGGATCGGGTCGATATAGAGACAGAACAGCACGCCGATCAGCAGGCCGGCGGCCGTGCCCAGTACGCCCACCGCGGCGCCGGCCATGAAGAAGATGCGCAGGATCGAGCCCTGCCCCGCCCCCATCGTGCGCAGGATGGCGATGTCGCGGCCCTTGTTCTTCACCAGCATGATCAGGCCCGAGATGATGTTCATCGCGGCGATGCCGACCAGCAGCATCAGGATCAGGCGCATCACGTTGCGCTCGACCTGTAGCGCACCCCAGTAGGAAGCGTTCTTCTGGGTCCAGTCGGTGACCAGCGCCGCAGGCCCCGCGACCTTGGCGACATCGGCCTTCATGACCGTGGCCTTGTCCGGATCGGCGAGCTTGATCTCGACGAAGTCGACGCCGGTGTCGCGGCCGAAGAAGAGCTGGGCCTGTTCCAGCGGCATGTAGATGAAGGTCTGGTCGTACTCGCTCATGCCGACGCTGAAGGTGCCGGCCACCGTATAGGTCTTGCGCTGCGGCGTGGCGCCGAACGCCGTGGCCCCGCCGGTCGGCGAGATCAGGGTCAGCGGGTCGCCGGCCTGGATGCCGAGGCTCTGGGCCAGCCGGTCGCCGACCAGGATCAGGTCGCCGCCGAACTCGCCCTCGCCGAAGCCCTGCATCGAGCCGTGGACGATATTGCCGCTGACCAGCTTGATGGCGCGCAGGTCGTCGGGGCGGATGCCGCGGACGATGGCGCCGGAGATCTGGCCCTGCCCCAGCGCCATGGCCTGGGCCTCGATGATCGGCGCGGCCTGGGTCACGCCCGGCAGGGCGCGTATGCGGCCGATCATCGGATCGCGCCCGGGCCCGTCCAGCACGCCGCCGGTGACGTAGACATGGCCGTTGAAGCCGAGGATCCGCCCGAGCAGCTCGGCCCGGAAGCCGTTCATCACGCTCATGACGATGATCAGCACCGCCACCGCGAGCGTGATGCCGATGAAGGAGATCAGGGAGATCAAGGCGACCCCGCCCTGACTGCGCTTGGCGCGCAGGTAGCGGCCGGCCACCGTGCGCTCCCAAAGGCCGAAGGGCGGCGCGACGGTGGATTGCGGTGGAGATCGGGTCACGCGCTCGGGGCCTCGCTCACAAGCTTGGGCATGGGATAACGCGACAGCGGCATTCCGGCTCCCGGCCAAGATGAATCGCGGCCGATGAGGCCGGGTCGGGCCAAGCTATGCAACGGAACCGGCGCGAAAAGAAGGCCGCCCAGGGAGGCGGGCGGCCTTCAGGTCGTCGGGGAAAAACGCCACGGGCGAGCCCTGAAGCCGCCGTGCCATTTCGATGTAACGCCGGTTACGGGTGGTCACGTAGCGGGAGGCGGCGTAATGGCGGAACTTCCTGCCTCACGCCCAAACTTTGAGCGAAGGCCCCAAGGGGCGCGCAAGAAAGCGGCGGCCTAACCGCCCCACCTGCGCGGGATATCCGGCAACTGCACCCAATGGAAGGCGATGCACGCCCAGAGCAGGGCGAACAGAATCGTCGACACCCAGGTCGTGGTGAGGAACTTCTTCTTGAGCTTGGGATCGACCGGCGAACCCGGATCCGTGCCGTCGCCCCGATCGATCCCGGCCTCGGCATGGCTGACCACGCCCAGCGGCAGGACGGCGAACAGCACGGTCCACCAGATGGTCAGGTAGATGGCGATCCCGGTGAACCAGCCCATCAGTGCGCTCCCTTCGGCGTTTCCATCAGCTCGACCAGGACCCCGCCCATGTTCTTCGGGTGAACGAAGATGACCGGCGTGCCGTGCGCGCCGACGCGCGGCTCGCCCGTGCCGAGGACCGTAGCGCCCTTGGCCCGCATGTCGTCGCGGGCGGCGATGATGTCTTCGACCTCGAAGCAGATGTGGTGCTGGCCGCCGGACGGGTTCTTGGCCAGGAAGCCGTGGATCGGTGAGCCTTCGCCAAAGGGCTCGATCAGCTCGATCTGGCTGTTGGGCAGGTTGACGAAGCACACCCACACGCCTTGCTCGGGCATGGAGAACTTCTCGCCGATGGAGGTCGCGCCGAGAACGTCGCGATAGAGTTTCACCGACTCGTCGATGGAGGGCGTGGCGACGCCGACGTGATTGAGTTTCCCGATCATGGCGTGCCTATACGCCCGCCCGCGCTCCGCATCCAGATCACCTGGCGGCAAGAGGCCTCAGGACATATCGCCACCGCCGAACACCGCGCCGCAGGCGAAGAGCTCGGCGATGCGCTCGGCGGACAGGCCATAGGAGGCCAGGACGGCGGCGGTGTTCTGGGCGTGGTCCGGGGTCGGATGCCGGAAGCCGCCCGGCGTGCGGTCGAAATCCGCATAGCCCCGCACGCCGCGCACGCCGCCCAGCCGGTCGTGGGTCCAGCGATCCAGGGTGCGGTTCTCGGCGAGCCAGGGGTCGGTGAGCACCTCCTCGCTGCGCAGGACCGGCGCCGCAGCCACGCCAGCCGCGAGGAGGGTGTCGAGCGTTTCGGCGCGGGGGCGTAGGGCGAAGGCGGCCTCGAGGCGCGTGGCCAGCACGCCGTCCCGCGCCTCGGCGAGCGGCGCATCGCCCATATCGACGCCCAGCAGCGTGCCGACAGCCGCGACCTCGGACACCGACTCGGCGGACAGCCCGATCCAGCCATCCGCGCAGGCATAGAACCTCCGCAGGGCCGAGGTCCCGATGCAGTCCTCGCCGCCCAGGTCGTTGGGCGGCCGGCCGTCATAGGTGACCATTTCGCCGAGCTGGAAGAGCAGGCTCTGAGCCATCAGGCTGGTGATCACCTCCTGGCCCTCGCCGGTGCGCTCGCGCGCATTCAGGGCGGCGATCACCGAGGCGCTGACCACGGCGGCGGTGGCCACGTCGTTCACCGCGATGGTGTGGAGGATCGGATCGCCCTGGCCGCCCTGGGCCGCCATCATGCCGCCCTCGGACTGCAGGAGCGGGTCGAAGCCTGGCAGGGCCGCGCGCTCGCCCTTGTCGCCATAGGCGTTGATCGAGCAGGAGATGATCCGTGGATTGACGGCCTTCAGCGCCGGGTAGTCGATGCCGAGCCGGCTGCGCACACCCAGGCGATAGTTGTCGATGACGATGTCGGCCTGCTTCGCCAGGTCGAGGAACAGCTCGCGCGCCGCCGGCTGTTTGAGATCGAGCCCCAGCCCGCGGCTGCCGCGATTGTAGCCGACGAACTGGGCGCCGTCGGAGCGGAACGGGTCGGCCTCCAGGGACTCGATCTTGATCACGTCGGCGCCGAAGTTCGACAGGATCGCGCCCGCATAGGCGCCGGCGATCACCGTGCCGAGGTTCAACACCTTCACGCCGGCGAGCGGGCCGCCGCTCGCCGATGCGCCGGCCGGCAGCGCGCGGGCGGACCAGGCCGGCGCCTGGGCGATGGGTCGCGGCAGGCTGCGGACCGAACCCGGCGTCCCGCGCAGATCGGCCGGCGGCGCCGGCATGGCGACCTCGCCGAGGCTGGGATGGGCGAGCGTCCGGCGCAGCCCTCCCTCGGCGACGGCGGGCCCCTCGAACCATTCCTCGCGCCAGCGCACCGGCGCGCACGGGACGTCGTGGGCGTGCAGAAGGTCGAGCGCCTCGTCACGGGTCATCGCGCTGAACATGCCCGACAGCAGGTCGCGGGCGGCGACCATGTCGACCTCCAGCGCCTCGAAGGCGTCTTCCAGGCCGAGCGCGCGGAAGGCGTTGCGGTAGAAGTTGGTGAAGAGCGTGCCCAGGAAGAACCACTCGCCGTCGGCGCACTGGTAGAGGCGGTAGCGGGGGTTGGCGCCCGGCGGGATGCCGCGCGGCAGGGGTGGAATCCCGTCGATGCGGACCGTGGGCGCGATCTCGCCGGCCGCCTGAAGGCCGCTGACCACGAGGCCTTGGCCCCGGCCGCTGCGGGACCGTTCGTAGAGCGCCGAACCGATGGCCCCGGCCCCCAGCACCGCCTGGGCGTAGGAGGTGAGCGGCAGAACGAGATGAATCGGCTGGTCGGCATAGGCGCCCTGGCGGAAGGCGACGGCCGTCATGCCGGTAAGCAACAGCGGGTCGGGCTTGAGCTGGCTCCAGCGGCCGGTCGTGCCGTAGGGCGGCGCCCAGGCATGGACCAGGGCGGGATGGGCCGCGGTCAGGGTCGCAGCGTCCAGGCCGAGGACCTCGAGCCTTCCGGGCGCGTCATCGAAGATGGCGACATCGGCGCCGGCGATCAGGCGCTTCGCGGCCGCCAGCCCCTCGGCCGTCTCCAGATCGAGGGTGAGAACCTGCTTGTTGCGGTTGAAAGCCAGATAGCCCGGCTGGTCCTTGGCCCGGTCGCCGCCCGGCGGCTCGACCTTGACGATCTCGGCCTCGAAATCGCCGATCAGCATGGCGGCCATGGGCCCGGCCACGCCCTGGCTGAAATCTACGATCCGGACTCCGGCATAGGCGGACATCGCCGACCTCCCCTTCGGCGGCCTTCTAAAAGGTCTCACCGCCGGGAATGAAAGCCGCCCCTCGCCGCTTCGACAAGCCTCGGCGGCGACTTTTGGTTCGGCAGGCTAACGATTTTCTGTCGTCAGACGCGAAGCACCGTGGTCTCGACCACGGGCCGGCGGCCCCAGATGCGCTGGCTGGCCTTCTTCACGGCGCGGGACAGGGCCGTCTCGACCAGTTCGTCATACTCACGATCGTCGCCCGACATGCGGCCGAGCGCGTTCTCGGCCTCCTCGGCGAGTTCGTCGAGCAATTCGCCCAGGGGGGTCTCGTCGTCGGCCGGCAGGCCCAACGCTCGGACCTGAGGCCCGGAGGCGATCTTGCCCCGGCCGTCCAACACCACGGCCACGGAGAGCACGCCGTTATAGGCGGCATGCCGCCGCTCGCGCAGCGCCTCGCCGTTCTCCGGCGTCAGCACGCCGGCGTCGACGAACAGGCGGCCGGCGGGTGTTTCGTCGATGATCTCGGCGCGGCCGGGCGCCAGGCGGACCATGTCGCCGTTCCTGGGCGCGATGGTCTGGGGCACCTGCAGGT
>CAMFHW010000046.1 GCA_945952175.1 uncultured Phenylobacterium sp.
CCTGTCGGATTCGATCTCCTATTTCTACACGCCCTCCCAGGCCGCCGGCGCCAAGCCGCCGCCGGGCCGGTCGATCCAGCTCGGCGGGCTGGTGAAGACCGGCAGCGTGGCCAAGCATTCCGACGGGCGCGTCGAGTTCACGGTCGAGGACCAGACCAAGGCCGACAAGGTGCTCTATCGCGGCGACCTGCCCGACCTGTTCCGCGAAGGCCAGGGGATCGTGGCCACCGGCTCGTTCCGCGACGACGGCGTGTTCGAGGCCAAGCAGGTGCTGGCCAAGCACGACGAGCGTTATATGCCCAAGGCCGTGGCCGACCAGCTGAAGAAGCAGGGCGAGTGGCGCGGCGACGGCGCCGTGGCCGCCTACGAACGCCCAGGCGGCGCCCGATGATCGCCGAACTCGGCGCCTTCGCCCTCATCCTGGCGCTCGCCCTGTCCGTGGTCCAGGCGGGGCTGTCCGGCGCTGGGCGCTGGCGGCGCTCGGCCATCCTCGCGGGTGCCGGGGAGGGCGCGGCGCTGGCCGCCTTCCTGGGGGTGGCGGTGGCCTTCGCCGCCCTGATGCACGCCTTCGTGGTCTCCGACTTCTCGGTCTCGAACGTGGCGGCCAACTCGCACACCGAAAAGCCGCTGCTCTACCGGGTGGCCGGGACCTGGGGCAGCCACGAGGGCTCGATGCTGCTCTGGTGCCTGGCCCTGACCGGCTTCGGCGCCAGCGTCGCCGGCTTGGGACGCGGCCTGCCCAAGGGGCTGAAGGCGCTGGCGGTGATGACCCAGGGCCTGCTGGGCGTGGTGTTCCTGGCCTACACGGTCTTCGCCTCGAACCCGTTCACCCGCCTGGCCGCGCCGCCGGTGGAGGGCCGCTCGCTCAATCCGCTGCTGCAGGACCCGGCGCTCGCGGTCCACCCGCCCTTCCTCTATGCGGGCTATGTCGGCCTGTCGGTGGTGTTCTCCTTCGCCGTGGCGGCCTTGATCGAGGGCCGCGTCGACGCGGCCTGGGCCCGCTGGGTGCGGCCCTGGGCGCTGGCCGCCTGGGCCCTGCTGACCGTCGGCATCACCCTGGGCTCCTTCTGGGCCTATTACGAACTCGGCTGGGGCGGCTGGTGGTTCTGGGACCCGGTGGAGAACGCCAGCTTCATGCCCTGGCTGATCTCGGCGGCCCTGCTGCACTCGGCGATCGTCACCGAGAAGCGCGGGGCGCTGTCGGGCTGGACGGTGTTCCTGGCGCTGGCGGCCTTCACTTTCTCGATGCTGGGCGCCTTCCTGGTGCGCTCCGGCGTGCTGACCTCGGTTCACGCCTTCGCGGTCGATCCGACCCGCGGCGTGCTGCTGCTGATCATCCTGGGGGCGACGGCGGGGGCGGGCTTCGCCCTGTTCGCCTGGCGCGCGCCGAGCCTGGCCCAGGGCGGCCTCTTCGCCCCGATCAGCCGCGAGAGCTCGCTGGTGCTGAACAACATCCTGCTGGCCGCGGCGACCATGACCGTGCTGCTGGGCACGCTCTATCCGCTGATGCGGGAGGCGGCGACCGGCGAGGCGATCTCGGTCGGGCCGCCCTATTTCAATCTGACCTTCGTGCCCTTCATGGGCGCGCTCATGCTGCTGCTTCCGACCGGGCCGCTGCTGGCCTGGAAGCGGGCGGACGCCAAGGGCGTGGTCCAGCGCCTGGTCTTCGCTGCGGCGATCGCGATCGGGGTCGGTCTCCTGGCTCTGGCCCTGATCCATCCGCGCCAGGCGCTCGGCAGCGCGGGCCTGGCCATGGGCGCCTGGCTGATCCTGGGGGCGCTGGCGGAGCTCGCCGAACGCACGCGGGCCTTCCGCGCCTCGGGCGCTGAGACCTGGCGTCGGCTGACTGGCCTGCCGCGCGGCGCCTGGGGCATGACGCTCGCCCACCTGGGGCTCGGGGTGTTCGTGCTGGGCGCCTGTTTCGAGACCGGCTGGAAGGTCGAGGCGGCGGAGACCCTGCCGGTCGGCGGCCAGCTCGATGTCGGCGCCTATCACCTCACGTTGGATAAGGTCGAAGGCGTCGATGGGCCCAACTACGACGCAGAGCGGGCCTCGCTGACCGCCACTCGCGGGCCGAACGAGGTCTGCCGCCCGCAGCCGGAGCGGCGATTCTATCCGGCCGGCGGGCAGACCACCTCGGAGGTTTCGATCTGCACGGTCGGGCTCAGCCACCTCTATGTGGTTCTGGGCGAGCGGCGCGGCGGGGCTGGAGATCCGGTCTGGCTGATCCGCGCCTACTGGAACCCGCTGGCCCTGCTGATCTTCCTGGGGCCGGTGATCATGGCGCTGGGCGGCGTCCTGTCCCTGTCCGACCGCCGCCTGCGGCTGGGCGTCGGCCGCCGCCGCGCGGAGAGCCCGGCGTGAGGAAGCTGCTCGCCATCGTCGGTGCGCTGATGTGCATCGCGGCCGCTTCCGATCCCTCCGAGCGATTGGCCGATGCCGGGCAGGAGGCCCGCGCCCGGGCGATCTTCCGCGAGGTCCGCTGCCTGGTCTGCCAGAACGAGTCGATCGACGATTCGCAGGCGGAACTGGCGGGGGACCTGCGCAAACTCGTCCGCGACGAGATCAAGGCCGGGCGAACCGATGGCCAAGTGAAGGCTTATCTCGTCTCGCGCTATGGCGAGTTCGTCCTGCTGAAGCCGGCCTTCTCCTGGGGCAACGCCGCCCTCTGGGGCGCGCCGGCCGTGGTGGTCCTCCTGGGGCTCGGTCTGTGGGCGGCGAACCTGCGCCGGCGCACGCCGGAGGGCGAATTGTCCGCGGACGAGGCCGAGCGGCTGGCCCGGCTGGCGAAGGATGATGCCGGATGACACGATTGCGCCCCACAACCGACGCGTTGAACGGGCTATGAGTGACCTAAACGTAACTTGAGACCGCTTGCGCTCTCAGGCAACGAACCTAGTTAGTCGGGATCGAAGCCGGGTATCGGCCGGGTCCTACAAGGAACAGAAGGCCTATGACCTCGAAGAAGACCGGTTATCTCCTGGGCGCCGTGGCCGGCGCGGGCATCGTGACGGCGGCGATGGCGGGGGCCGGGATGCGGCTTCCGGCCGCCAATGCGCAGGAGCCTCATCTCATCCGGACCTCCGGGGCGCCGATCTTCGCGCCGCCGCCCGGGGCGCCGCTGTCCTTCGCCGACATCTTCGAGCAGGTCTCGCCGGCCGTGGTCTCGATCAACGTGACCTCCAAGATCGACCCGGCCCAACTGCGCCGCCAGATCCCGGGCCTGCCCTTCGACATCGTGCCGCGCGGCGCGCCGAACGGGGACGATGACGACGACAACGGCGGCAGCGGCTCGCCGCCGGCCAAGGGCAAGGGCTCCCAGCCGCGCCTGCCCACCCAGCAATCGGCGGGCTCCGGCTTCTTCATCTCGCCGGACGGCTACATCGTCACCAACAACCACGTCGTCGAGAACGCCGACACCATCAAGGTCGTGCTGAAGGACGAGCGGGAGCTGGACGCGGTGGTCGTCGGCCGCGACGAGGGCACCGATCTCGCCGTCATCAAGGTGAAGGGCGGCAACTTCCCGTATGTGAACTTCGAGAACTCCGCCAAGCCGCGGGTCGGCGACTGGGTCATCACGGTGGGCAACCCGTTCGGGCTGGGCGGCACGGCGACGGCCGGCATCATCTCGGCCTATGGCCGCGACATCGGCGAGACCTTCGTCGACTACATCCAGATCGACGCCCCCATCAACCGCGGCAATTCCGGGGGCCCGACCTTCGACGTCTACGGCCGGGTGATCGGGGTCAACACCGCGATCTTCTCGCCGTCGGGCGGTTCTGTGGGCATCGGCTTCGCTATCCCGGCCGACGTCGCCGACTCGATCACCAAGCAGCTGATCTCCGGCGGCAAGATCACGCGCGGCTATATCGGCGCTTCGATCCAGAACTACACGGCCGAGATGGCCGAGGCCCAGGGCGTGCCCGGCCAGAAGGGCGCCATCGTCGCCGATCTGGTCCAGGGCGGCCCGTCCCAGCGCGCCGGCCTGCTGCCCGGCGACGTGGTGGTCGCCGTCAACGGCGTGAACGTGAAGACCTCGTCCGAGCTGACCCGCGAGGTGGCCAAGGCCAAGGCCGGCGACGTGCTGCGCCTGCAGGTGCTGCGCGACGGCAAGCCGCGCCAGGTGGACGTGCGGTCCGGCGTGCGGCCGACCGAGCAGCAGCTCGCCGCGAACGACAACCGTTCCGGCCGTGGCGGCGCGGGTTCGGACGGCGCGAGCGGCGCCCAGGCGCCGGTGGTGCTGGGTCTGTCGCTCAGCCCGCTGGACGAGGCGGCGCGCCGCCGGATCGGCGCCGAGGCGGCCGTGCGCGGGCTGGTGATCAGCAAGGTCGACCAGTCGTCGGACGCCGCCCAGAAGGGCATCCAGGCCAACGATATCCTGGTGCGCGCGGGCGACCGCGACGTGAACGCGGCCTCCGATGTCAGCGCCGTTGTCGAAGGCGCCAAGAAGGCCGGCCGCCAGAGCGTGCTGGTCGGGATCTATCGCGGTGGGCGGACCATCTTCCTGCCCCTGAAGGTTTCCGGTTAAGTCGCGGACTGGATAGGGGGCGAATCATGCGGATCCTGATCGTCGAAGACGACCTCGAGGCGGCCGAAGCGATGGACCGCGGCCTGACCGAGGGCGGTCACGACTGCAAGCGCGCCGCCGACGGCGAGGAGGGCCTGGCGGCCGCCCGCGCCGGCGAGTTCGACGTGATGATCGTCGACCGCATGATGCCCAAGATGGACGGGGTCACGCTGATCGAGACCATCCGGCGCGAGGGCGACCAGACGCCGGTGCTGTTCCTCTCGGCGCTGGGCGAGATCAACGACCGCGTGGCGGGCCTGAAGGCCGGCGGCGACGACTATCTGGTCAAGCCGTACGCCTTCGCCGAGCTGATCGCGCGGGTGGAAGCCCTGTCGCGGCGGCGGGAGACCGGCTCTGTCCAGACCCTGCTGCGAGTCGGCGAGCTGGAGATGGACCTGATCGGCCGCACCGTGCACCGCCAGGGCAAGGAGATCGACCTGCAGCCGCGCGAGTTCCAGCTGCTGGAATTCATGATGCGCCACGCCGGCCAGTCGGTGACCCGCACCATGCTGCTGGAGAAGGTCTGGGAGTATCACTTCGATCCGCAGACCAACGTGATCGACGTGCACATTTCGCGTCTGCGCTCGAAGATCGACAAGGGCTTCGACCGGCCGATGCTGCAGACCGTGCGGGGCGCCGGCTACCGCCTGGACGCCTAACTGGAGAGGCGCGATGGCCATGCGCTTGCCGCGCCTCTTCCGAACGACTCCATGCCGCCTGACGCTCTTGTTCCTGGCGCTGTTCGCGGCCGCGGCGAGCGCCTTCCTGGCCTATATCTATGTGGCGACGGCGGGCGAGGCGCGGCGGCGGACCGATCAGGAGATCACCCGCGAGATGAGCTCGCTGGTGGCCGCCTATGACCGTGCCGGCATGGATGCGCTGAACCAGTCCCTGATCGAGCGGGCGGCGAGCGAGCGGCCGTTCCTCTACCTGCTGATGGGGCCGGACGGGAAACGCATCTCCGGCTCGATCGCCGAGAGCCCGGTCGAGAAGTTCAACGGCCAGCCTTCGTGGACCAGCTTTTCGGTCACCGACCTGGACGTGATGGGCCGGCCGATCAAGCACCCTGCGCGCGGCTTCCAGGAGCGGCTGCGGGACGGCGAGATCCTGTTCGTCGGCGCCGATATCGGCGAGGACCAGGCCTATGTGGTCAAGATCGTGCGCGCTCTGTGGGGCGCGGGCGCGCTGGTGATCGTGCTGGGCCTGCTGGGCGGGGTGCTGGTCAGCCGCAATGTGTCGCGCTCGATGGCGAGCCTGACCGACGTGGTGACGGCCGTGCGCAACGGCGACTTGGCGGCGCGGGCCAGGGTGCGCGGCGCCCGCGACGAGTTCGACGAGTTGGCCGAGGGCCTGAATGAGATGCTGGATCGCCTGGAGCGGTCCATGGCCGGCCACCGGCACGCCGGCGACGCCATCGCCCATGACCTGCGTTCGCCGCTCACCCGCCTGCGGGCGCGGCTGGAATCGGCGGCGATCAATGTGGAGGCCGGCAAGGCCGACCCGCAGGAGGCGCTGGACCAGGCGGTGACCGACACCGACGGGGTGCTGAAGACCTTCGCCGCCGTCCTGGCCATCGCCCGGCTGCAGGCGGCCGGCGAGGCGCCGAACCCGGTCCCGATGGACCCGGCCGCCCTGGGCGCCGACATCGCCGAGCTCTACGAGCCGCTGTGCGAGGACAAGGAGATCGACTTCAAGGCCGAGCTGGTGCCGGACCTGACGATCCGTGGGAACCAGGAGTTCCTGGCCCAGGCCCTGTCCAACCTGCTCGACAATGCGGTGAAGTACACGCCCGCCGGCGGGGCGATCATGCTGAGGGTGCGGCGGCGTTCGTCGGGCGAGGTGGAGTTCTCGGTCACCGACACCGGCCCCGGCGTGCCCGAGGAGGATCGCGCCCGGGTGGTCGAGCGCTTCGTGCGCCTGGAGAACAGTCGTAACGAACCCGGTTCGGGTCTCGGCCTGTCGCTGGTGGCGGCGGTGGCCGAGGCGCACGGCGGGCGGCTGGAACTGGCCGAGGGGCCGGGCAAGGTGGGCGAGATCGGCCCGGGTCTGCGGGTGGCGCTGGTCCTGCCCCGGGCGGCATGAGCCCGCTGACCGACAGCCTGAAGCCCTGCGGCCCGACGGTCGATCCGAAAGCGGCCGAACGCGCCCTGGACGTGCTGGCCGTGCGGGCCGAGGCCGGCGGCTGGGCGCCGGTCCTGGAGCGGGCCTGGCCGGCCCTGGCCCCGGTGTTCTCCGCGTCGGGCTATTTGGCGGGTCTTGCGCGGCGTGATCCAGGCCGGCTGCGCGACCTGCTGGAGGCCGATCCCGACGCGCGGTTCGAAGACCTGCTGGGACGCACGCAGGCGCTGGCCGCGACCGACATCGAGACCGCCAAGCCTGGGCTGCGGACGCTGAAGGCCGAGGCCCATCTGCTGATCGCCCTGGCGGATCTTGGCGGGGTCTGGGACCTGGATGCTGTCACGTCCGCCCTGACCCGATTTGCGGACGCCGCCTTGCAGACTTCGCTCGCCGTCGCGGCGCGCGCCGAGGTCGAGGCGGGGCGGCTGGCGCGGATGGGCGAGGGCGATGCGGGCCCGGTCCCCGGCTTCTTCTGCATCGCCATGGGCAAGCACGGCGCCTTCGAGCTCAACTATTCCAGCGATATCGACATCTCGGTCTTCTACGAGCCGGACCTGCTGCCGCTGGCCGACGGCGTGGAGAGCCAGGCCTTCGCGGTCCGCCTGACCCACCGCCTGGCCGACCTGATGCAGGACCGCACGGGCGACGGCTATGTCTTCCGCGTCGATCTGAGGCTGCGGCCCGATCCGGGCTCGACCCCGCCGGCCGTGCCGGTGCCCGCGGCCCTGGAATACTATGAGAGCGTCGGCCAGAACTGGGAGCGGGCGGCCTTCATCAAGGCCCGCGCCTGCGCCGGCGATATCCCGGTGGCGCGGGCGTTCCTGGCGGAGCTGACCCCATTCGTCTGGCGCAAGAACCTCGACTTCGCCGCCATCGCCGACATCCACTCGATCAAGCGCCAGATCCACATCCACAAGGTCGACGACCGGCTGAGCGCCAAGGGCATGGACCTGAAGCTTGGGCGGGGCGGGATCCGCGAGATCGAGTTCTATGTCCAGACCCAGCAGCTGATCCTCGGTGGCAGGCACCCGGACCTGCGCAGCCCACGCACCCTCGACGCCCTGGCGGCGCTGAACGCCGCCGGCCACGTGACCGACGCCGCCCTGGCCGATCTGACCGAGGCCTATCGCGAACTGCGCGGCCTGGAGCATCGGGTGCAGATGCTGGCCGACGAGCAGACGCACCGGCTGCCGGACTCGGAGACCGAGCGGAAGAAGGTGGCGGCCCTGGCCGGCTTCGATCGCATCCGCAGCTTCGACGCCGCCGTCGAGCGGACCCTGAAGACCGTGAACCGCCGCTATGGCGAGCTGTTCCCGGACGAGGAGCAGCTGTCCTCGAAGTTCGGCAGCCTGATCTTCACCGGGGTCGACGATGACCCGGAGACGCTCGCCACCCTGTCGCGCATGGGCTTCTCCCATCCGGGCCGGGTCAGCCAGACCATCCGCGGCTGGCACCATGGCCACATCGCGGCGACGCGGACGGAGCGGGGCCGGGAGCTGTTCACGCGGCTGGCCCCCCGCCTGCTCGAGGCGGCCCAGGCGACCGGGTCGGCGGATGTCGCCTTCGACCGGTTCGCGGCCTTCTTCGGCCGGCTGTCGTCCGGGGTGCAGCTGCAGTCTCTGTTCCTCGCTCAGCCGGCGCTGTTCGAGCTGATCGTCCAGGTGATGGCCTATGCGCCGCGCCTGGCCGGCACCCTGGCGCGGCGGCCGGCGGCGATCGACGCCATGCTGGACGGCGGCTTCTTCGAGCCCATCCGGCTGGAGGAGGACCGCCACGCCATGGCCCACGCGGTCGCCGCCGCCGACGGGTTCGAGGGCGCGATGGACGCCGTGCGCCGGGTGCATCGCGAGCAGGCGTTCCGCGTGGGCGTGCAGGTGATGAGCGGCGCGGCGGGGGCCGAAGTGGCCGGCCGCGCCTTCGCCGACCTGGCGGACCTGTGCCTGGAGAACCTGGCGCCAGCGGCCCTGGCGGAGGTGGAGCGGGTCGGCGGCGGCTTCGACGGCGACGTGGCTGTGGTGGCGCTCGGCAAGTGCGGCTCGCGCGAGATGAGCGCCCGCTCCGACCTCGACCTGATGACGCTCTATCGCGCCCGGACGCCCGGCGCGGCCTCGGAGATCAAGGAGTGGAGCGCCGACGTCTTCTACGGAAGGTTCACCCAGCGGCTGATCGCGGCCCTGTCGACCCCGACCGGGGAGGGCGAACTCTACGAGGTCGACATGCAGCTGCGGCCGTCCGGCACCAAGGGGCCGGTGGCGGTGAGCTTCGCGGCCTATGAGGACTACTACACGCGCGAAGCCGAGACCTGGGAGCTTCTGGCGCTTACCCGCGCGCGGGTGGCCTGGGCGACGAGCCCGGCTTTCGCCGCGGAGGCCGAGGCGGCGATCGAGGCGGCGCTGCGCCGGCCACGCGATCGGGCGCGCACCGCCCAGGACGTGCGCGAGATGCGCGAGCTGATGGAGCGCGAGCGTCCGCCCAAGGGCGACTGGGACCTGAAGCTCTCGCCCGGCGGCCTGGTCGACATCGAGTTCGCCGCCCAGTTCCTGCAACTCGCCCACGCGGAGGCGGGCGGTCCGCTGCGCGCCAACACCGCCGAGGCGCTGGAGGCCATCGAGGCGGCGGGCCTCGCGCCGGCCCAGCCCCTCGAGGCGCTGAAGGGCGCGTGGCGCCTGCAGCAGGACCTGAGCCAGCTTCTCAAGCTGGCCCTGACCGACGCCGACGATCCGGCCGACCAGCCCAAGGGCTTCCGCCAGATCCTGGCGCGCGCCGGCCATACCCGGGACTTGAAGAGTCTCCGCGCCGCCCTGGACCGCGCCCGTCGCGAAGCGCGTTCCGCCTATGACGCCATTGTGCGGCCCTGATCGACGGAGATCGCGGGGCCGGGCGTTGAAGGTCTGACGGTCCAGCGCCTCCCTTGGGATCGTCGAAAGGACAGGTGATGACGCGTACCCTTCTTCTGGCCGCCGCGGCCTTGTCGCTCGCCGGCGCCGCCCACGCCCAGGGTGGCTTCGGCGGTGGTGGCGGACCGCCCGACCTCGACGCCGACCACGACGGCAAGGTCACGTTCGAGGAGTTCAAGGCGGGAGCCGGCGGTGGGCGGATGATGCAGCGCCTGGACGCCGACCACGATGGCCGGATCAGCAAGGCCGAGTATCAGGTGATGGTCGACCGCATGAGCCGGTTCGGCGGGCCTGAGGCCGCCGAGCGCGCCGCCCAGCGCTTCGCCCAGGACGACGCCGATCACGACGGCTACCTGACGGCCGCCGAACTGGATGCGGCGGCCAAGCGGCGCTTCGACGCCGCCGACAGCAATCATGATGGCTGGCTCAGTGGGGACGAACTGCTCACTATGCGCCAGAACCGCCGTGGCGGCGCGGGCGGCTAGGGCCGTCGCGCCAGGCCTGGGGGCGGGCCGAGGCGAGGTGAGGTTGAGCGCGGGCGATCCCGACGAGGAATTGCTGAGCCGGGTGGCGGAGGGAGACCCCGCCGCGATCCGAGCGCTCGCCGCACGCAAGCTGCCGCGGCTGATGTCGCTGGCCGGCCGCATGCTGGGCGAGACGGCCGAGGCTGAGGACGTGGCCCAGGAGGCGATGATCCGCGCCTGGCGCCAGGCGCCCTCCTGGCGGCCGGGCGCGGCGAAGTTCGATACCTGGCTTCATCGGGTGGCGCTGAACCTCTGCTACGACCGTCTGCGCCGCCGGCGCGAGGTGGCGACGGACAAGCCGCCCGAGGTGGCCGACGAGGGCCCGGCGCCCGATCGAGGCCTGCAGGCTCGGGACGTCGGGCTGCGGGTGGCGCAGGCGATGCGCGCCCTGCCCGAGCGCCAGCGCGAGGCGGTGACCCTGTGCCACTACCAGGAACTGGGGAACATCGAGGCCGCGAAGGTCATGGGGATCAGCGTGGAGGCGCTCGAAAGCCTCCTGTCGCGCGGTCGCCGTGCATTGCGGGCTGCTTTGTCGGATATGGTGGAGCCATGAGGACGGGTGACATGACCCGAGAACGGTTCGAAGCGCTGGCGGAAGCGCATGGCGGCGCGATCGCGCGCTGGCCGGAGGAGGCGCGCGCCGCCGCCGAGGCCTTTGTCTCCGAACAGCCGCAGGCCGCCCGCGCGATCCTGGCGCGGGCCGAGAGCCTGGACGCCGCCCTCGACGCCTGGCGGCCGCCGGCGCCCGGCCACGCCCTGCGCGAGCGGGTGATCGCCGCCGCGCCCAAGGCCGTCCGCCGCGCGGTGCGCTGGACCTGGGTGATCGGCGCGGGCGCGGGCGCGGGCCTGTGCGCGGCCACCGCCGCCGGCCTGCTGCTGGGCGCGACCCTGTCGTTCCAGACCAGCCAGGCGGACGAGCCGGTGAGCTCGGTCATGACCGCCTACGAGGCGCCGGCCCTGGGCGAGCCGGTGGAGACGACGACGTGAGCAGCCGCGGCCTGGCCATCGCGCTTTTCATCTCGATGGCGCTGAACCTGTTCGCGGTGGGCGCGGTGGTGGGCGGCTTCGTGATCGCCCAGCGCATGCATAGCGTTCAGCCCGGCCGGCCTGGCGCCCAGCAGCAACCCCTGTGGGCGGCCGCCGACGGCCTGCCCGCGGAACATCGCCAGGCCTATCGGGCGCTCTTGCGCGGCCAGGCGCTCGGGGTGGCCCAACAGGTCCGCGACGCCCGCATGGCGCGCCGCCGCGCCTGGGAGGGCCTTACGGCCGAACCCTTCGACCCGGCCGGCACCGCGAAGAACCTCGCCGACGCCCGCAATCTGGAAATGCAGGCTCGCGGCGGCGTCGAGGAGAAGATCGTCCAGTTCGCCGCGACCCTACCCCAGGCCGAACGGGCCGAACTGGCGGACGGCCTGGCCCGAAGCGCGCCGGGCGCCCGGCTGCTGCGCCGCGTCCGTGGCGGCGGCCCCGACGGCCCGCCCCAGCCCTGAGCCCTACTACCGCTCATCCCCACTTTCGCGGGGATGCACGGAGTCAGGGCTGCTCCTCTAGGCCACGATCTTCGCCGCGCCGATCTGGGTCTGGCGGATGGGGAGGGAGAAGGCGACCGTGGTGCCCTGTCCGGGCGCGCTCTGCATGTCCAGCGCTCCGCCATGCATCTCGACCAGGGACTTGGTGAGCGCCAGGCCAAGGCCCGTCCCCTGGGTGGTCTTGGAATGCTGGTTCTCGACCTGCTCGAAGGGACGGGCGAGGCGGGCGAGGTCTTCCTCGGCGATGCCGATGCCGGTGTCGCGCACGGCGATGCGCAGGCGCTCGCCCAGCGGATCGCGGCGGGTCTCGGCCAGGACGGTGATGCGTCCGCCGCGCGGCGTGAACTTGATGGCGTTGGACAGCAGATTCAGCAGCACCTGCTTGATCGCCCGGTAATCGGCCTCGATCTCCGGCAAGTCGGCTGGGAAGTCGATGGTCAGCGCCTGGCCGGCGGTCTCCGCGCGGTTGCGGACCAGGCGCACGGCGTCCTCGGTGACGTCCTCGATCAGGATCGGCTCGAACTTGAGGTTCATCTTGCCGGCCTCGATCTTCGACATGTCGAGAATGTCGTTGATCAGGGCCAGGAGGTGCTGGCCGGAGGACAGGATGTCCTGGGAATAGCCCTTGTAGCGGGCGTCGCCGAGCGGGCCGAACATCTCCTGGACCATGATCTCCGAGAAGCCGTTGATGGCGTTCAGCGGGGTGCGCAGCTCGTGGCTCATGTTGGCCAGGAACTCGCTCTTGGCGCGGTTGGCGGACTCCGCCTTGACCTTCTCGGTCTCGTACTTGCGGGCCAGCTCCGACAGCTGCTCCTGGCTGCGCTCCAGATTGTCCACCGCCCTCTGGAGCTGCTCCTCGTTGAGGCGTCGCGCCTCTTCCTGGGTCTTGATCGCGGTGATGTCGGCGGCGGTCATGACGAGGCCGCCCTCGGCCGTGCGCCGCTCCGAGATCTGGATCCAGCGCCCATCGTTCAGCTCGGCCTCGCGCACGCCGCGTTTGCCGTCGGGGGAGGGGCCTTCCTGGCGGATCGCGAGCTGGGCGAAGCGGGTCACCTGCTTATAGCTGGCGCCCGGCTTCAGGAGGCGGGCCTCCAGCGAGAAGAAGGCGCGGTAGTTCTGGTTGCACAGCAGCAGGCGGCCCTGGCGATCCCAGAGCACGAAGGCCTCGGAGACGCTCTCGATGGCGTCGCGCAGACGGTTTTCGGCGGCCTGGGCGCGGGCCTGGGCCATGCGCTCCTCGGTGACGTCGAGCGCGACGCCGATGATGCGGGTGTGGTGGCCGCCGCCGGAGCCGAAGGCCTGGCCACGGGCGTCGAGCCAGATGGGCCGGCCGCCCTGTGGGTTGGGCACGCGGAACGAGACGTCGAAGCCGCCATAGGTCGCGGCGGTCTCCAGCGCCTGGCGCAGGCGGTCGCGATGTTCCGGCGCCACGCGGTCCAGCACCTGGCGGCCCTCGACCACGCCGCCGCCGCCCCAGCCGAAGATCGCGCCGGTGACGTCGGACATGAACATCTTGTCCTCGACCAGGTCCCACTCCCAGATACCGCAGCGGGCGGCCTCGACGGCGAGGCGGAAGCGCTCCTCGGACTCCAGGAAGGCCTGCTGGGCGGCGTCGGCCTTGCGGCTCTGCAGCAGCAGCATGAGGCCGAGCAGGAAGGCCGCGCCGAGCGGGATCATCAGCCAGGTGAACTGCGCCGCCACGGCCGCGCCCTCGTTCGGCGACGACGGCGCCGCGGCGATCGCATAGAGCGCGCCGCCGAGGGCGGGGCGGGCGGCGACGTCCAGGGCCTGGCCCTGGGGCGTGCGTCCGCGGGCGAGCTTGCGGTCGGTCTTGAGGTCTTCGGGGCCCAGGCCCAGGCGGGCGTTCATGAGGTCGCCCGGCGTGACGCCCGCGCCCGCCACCACCGCGCCGTCGGCGGCGACGACATATTCGTGGCTGTCGGCGCCCAGCCAAGCGGAGATGCGGGCCGGATCGCCCGCGACGATGACCCAGCGGCGACCCTTGTCGGTGGCCGCCAGGGTGGCCAACGCCAAGCCTGGTCGAGCCTGGCCGGTGACGCCCAGCCAGATCTCCTGGCCGGAACGGTCGGCCGCCTTGGCGAGGTCCTGCCAGCCGATGGTGTCTCCCTTGCCGGCGATGGCGACCACGCCCTGATCGCTCACCACGCCGACGGCGGCGGCGGAGCCGGCGGCGATCGCCAGGCCGCTCTTGGCCGCGTCGATCGGCTGCTGGTCGCCGCGCTGGAGCATCTCGCGGGTGGCCAGCAGGCCGCCGCGCAGGCTGGCCGCCTCGGTGTCGAGCCGCGCGGCCAGGGTCTCGGCGCGCTGGGGCAGGGCGGTGTTGGCGAGGGTCGCCGTCTGGGGTTCCTGGCGCAGGCGCACCACGGCGGCGGCGGTGTAGATCGCGAGCAGGAGC
>CAMFHW010000047.1 GCA_945952175.1 uncultured Phenylobacterium sp.
ACTGGCCGGTCAGGGCGCCGGAGGCGGCGAGGTCCTGGGCCGCGAGCTGGGCCATCCAGCCGAAATAGGCCCTGGCCTCGTCGGGGGTGAGCGAGACCACGGGGATGTTCAGGCCCGCGCCGATGACCTCGGCGATATCGCGCAGGGCGACGCCCTCCTCCGCTACGGCGTGGTAGCGGGCGCCGGCCTCGCCGCGTTCGAGGGCCAGGCGATAGAGGCGGACGGCGTCGGAGACGTGAACGGCGGGCAGGCGGTTCGCGCCGTCGCCGACATAGGCCACGCGGCCCTGCTTGCGGGCCATGTCGATGTGCCAGGCGATGCGGCCCTGGCGGTGGGCGTCGTGGACCTGGGGCAGGCGCATCACCATCACGCGGACGCCCCGGTCGGCGAGGGCGGCGGCGGCTTCCTCGGTGGCGGCGCGGGGGACGGCGCTGGAGGCGGCGGGCGGGTCGGTCTCGCAGGAGAGGTCGCCGTGGGTCGGGGTCACCAGGCCCGTGCCCGAGGTGACGATCAGCGGCCGGTCGGAACCGGCCAGCGCCCCGCCCAGGGTCTGGATCACCTTGCGGTCGTCCTCGGCGGCGGAGGCCGACTGTGAGGGGTCGTGGTTGAAGGCGGCGTGGATCACGCCGTCGGCGGCCCGGGCGACGGTCTGCAGCAGGCCGAGGTCGTTGACGTCGCCGCGGACCACCTGGGCGCCCATGCCGGCCAGGGCCTCGGCGCCCGCCTCGGACCGGCTGAGCCCGACGACCTGGTGGCCGGCGCCGATCAGCTCCGGCACGAGGGACGATCCGATGAAGCCGGTGGCGCCGGTCAGGAACACGCGCATGGTGGACTTGCTCCTTGCGCCGATGATGGGCGGGGACAGGAACGCCATTCTGGCGAAGGGCGATCCAGGCCCCAAGCGCTCCCTGTCAGGTCCGGGTGGCGAACTCCGCGTCGCCCGTGGACGCCACGACCTGGTCGTCGAAGGAGGCGTGGGCGGAGGTGTAGAGGTGGCTGTAGAGGCCGCCGGTCTTCATCAGCTGGTCGTGGCCGCCCTGTTCCAGAATGTGGCCCTGCTGCAGGACGATGATGCGGTCGGCGTCGCGGATGGTGGCCAGGCGGTGGGCGATGACCATGCAGGTGCGGCCCGCGAACAGCACCTTGAGCGCCTTCTGGATCGCCTGCTCCGTGAAGCTGTCGATATTGGCCGTGGCCTCGTCGAGGATCAGGATCTGCGGGTCGGCGACCAGGGCGCGGGCGAAGCTGATCAGCTGGCGCTGGCCCATCGAGATGTTGCGCCCGCGCTGGCCCAGCAGGGTGTCGTAGCCGTCGGGCAGGCGCATGATGAAGTCGTGGGCGCTGACCGCCTTGGCCGCCTCGACGATCCGGGCGCGGGTGGCGTCGGTGTTGTAGCGGATGTTCTGCTCGATGGTGCCGGTGAACAGGAACGGCTCCTGCAGCACCATGCCGATGGTCTTGCCCAGGCTGTCGAGGGTGACGTCGCGCACGTCGTGGCCGCCGACGATCACCTGGCCCTGGTCGACCTCGTAGAAGCGATGGGTCAGCGCGATGATCGAGGTCTTGCCCGAGCCCGTGGGGCCGACCAGGGCGACGACCTCCTTCGGCTTCACGGTGAAGGAGATGTCGTGGAGGATGGGTCGCTTGGGGTCGTAGCCGAAGGTGACGTTCCTGAACTCGACCGTGGCGGCGGCGTCCTTCAGCGCCACGGCGTCGGTCTTGTCGGCGATGGTCACCGGCACGTCGATCACCTCGAAGATGCGGTGCCCGGCGGCCATGGCGCGCTGCATGATCGTGTACTGCATGCTGAGCATGCGCACAGGCTCGAAGAAGCGCTGCACATAGAGGATGAAGGCGACCATGACGCCGACGTCGAGGCGCGCGCCCAGCACCGCCTCGCCGCCCACGATGACCACCACGGCCATGGCGAAGCCGGTCAGGACGTCGACCGTGGGCACCATGATCTGGGTCATCCAGGAGGCGCCGGTCTGGGCCTTGAGGTTCTCGAACGCCTTTTCCTTGTAGAGGTCGAAGTTCAGCGCCTCGCGGCGGGTCTCCTGCACCGTGCGGATGCCGTTGATGTTCTCCGCGAGCGCGGAGTTGGCGGTCGAGGACGCGTCGCGGGCCTCCCGGAAGCTCTTCTTCGAGAAGGGCAGCCAGATGGCGCGGATGACGATCAGGGCCGGCAGGACGGTGAGCGTCAGCAGGCCGAGCTTCAGGTCGGTGGTGAGCAGGACGATGGTGATGCCGACCAGGGTGACGAAGTCGCCCAGGGCGCCGTTCATGTTCTCGAGGAACTCCTGCAGCGCGTTCACGTCGCCCTGCAGGCGGGCCATGATCCGGCCGACATGGGTCTTGTCCATGAAGGACAGGGACACGTCCTGGAAGTGGGCGAACATGGCGCGGCGGATCTCGAAGATCACCCGCTGGGCCAGGCGCGAGGACAGCCACTCGCCGACGAAGAAGCAGGCCGCGTAGCCGAGGGCGACGCCGGCGAAGATCATCAGGGTGCGGTCGAGGCCGGCCACGTCGTGGGCCACCGCGCGGTTGACCGCGGCGCCGGTGAGCTTGGGGATGGCCAGGGAGAAGGCGGCCGAGCCGAGCACGGCGATCTGGGCGGTGAAGATCGCGCGCTTGTGCGGGCCGAGATAGCCCAGGAAGCGGCGGGCGACGCCGACGTCGAACGTGCCGAAGATGTCGTCGCCGTCGGACGAGCCGAGGGAGGCGCGCGGGGCCCGGCGGGGCGCCTGCTGGGATTCAGCGGCGTCGGTCATGCCTGGGTCCCTCCTCCGCTCGTCCCGGCGAATGCCGGGATCCAGATGACAGAACTCGGCGCGGCGAGGTCGTGGCTCGAGCTGGATGCGATCTCAGCCATATGATCTGGGTCCCGGCATTCGCCGGGATGAGCGGAGGCGATCATGCCCGGACCTCCTCGTTCTTCGGGGCTGGAACGGGGGCGGCGTCGTCCATCACGGCCTCGGCGTCGGAGCGGGTCTGCAGCTCGTAGAGGTCGGCATAGACGCCGCCGGCCTTGAGCAGCTCCGCATGGGTCCCGCGCTCGACGACGCGGCCCTCGTCGAGGACCACGATCTGGTCGGCGTGCATCAGCGAGGACAGGCGGTGGGCGATGATGATGGTGGCCTTGGCGGCGGTGGCCTCGGCGAGCGCGTCGCGGACCCGGCGCTCGGTGACCGCGTCGATGGCGGCGGTGCTGTCGTCGAAGATCATCACGCCGGGACCGGGGACGACGCCGCGGGCGATGCTCATCCGCTGGCGCTGGCCGCCGGAGAGGGCGACGCCCCGCTCGCCGACGCGGGTCTCGTAGGCCTCGGGCAGGCCCGCGATGTGGTCGTGGATCTGGGCGACCTTGGCGGCGCCGACGATGCGGGTCTCCTCGGCCCAGGGATCGGCATAGGCGACGTTGTGGCCGATCGAGCTGTCGAACAGGAAGGCCTCCTGCTGCACCAGGCCGACATATTCGCGCAGGCTCGCGAGCGTCACCGAGCGGATGTCGACGCCGTCGATGGTGATGGCCCCGGCGGTGACGTCGTAGAAGCGCGGGATCAGGTTGGCGATGGTCGACTTGCCCGAGCCGGGCGGGCCGACGACGCCCAGGGTCTGGCCCGGACCGACCTCGAAGGAGATGTCCTTCAGGATGGTCTTGCCGCCGCGGACATAGGCGAAGTCCACGTGCTCGAAGCGCAGCACGCCCTTGGCCGGAGCCAGCGCCGGGGCGTTCGGGGCGTCGGCGATCTCGGGGACCAGGTCGAGGACCTCGAACAGGCGGCCGCCCGAGGAGGTGGCCCGCGCCGCCGAGTTGAAGATCATGGCGATCTGGCGGATCGGGGCCTGCAGCAGGGTCATGTAGGTGAGGTAGGCGGTGAGCGTGCCGACGCTGAGCGCGCCGGTCGCGACCTTGTGGCCGCCGTAGAACAGAATGCCGGCCATCGAGGCGTTGAAGCTGACCTGCATGACCGAGACGGCGCGGAAGCGCAGGGTGATGCGGTCGTAGGAATAGGCCAGCGCGTCCATCGAGGCCTTGTCGAACTTGGCGAGCTCGAAGGTCTTGCCGGCGAAGGCGCGGACGACGCGGATGCCCTGGAGGTTCTCTTCCATGGTGAGCGTCAGCGCGCTCATCAGCTCCTGGAAGCGCAGCCAGGTGACGCGCAGCAGGAAGCCCATGCGGCCGAGCGCCCCGGCCGAGATCGGCACGAAGGCCAGGCCGATCAGGCCGAGCACGAGGTCGGTCGACAGCATCTCCCAGGCCGCGAAGGCCAGCAGCAGGACCAGCGTCAGGACCGGCATCAGCCCGCCCTGGATGAAGACGCGGGCGCCCTCGAGATCGAGCATGCCGCGGGTGATCAGGTCGCCGGAATGGATGCGGTCGTGGAAGCCGAAGGAGAGACGCTGGAGCTGCTGGAAGAACTGCAGGCGCAGGTCGTAGCCGACCTTCTGGCTGACATATTCGCCGAGATAGCCGGACAGCATGGTCATGACGCCACGGACGATGGTGGCCGCGACGATCAGGCCGGCGGAGACCCAGAGCGCGTGGCGGGCGGCCTCGGGATGGGCGGCGGCGCCGACCAGCAGGTGATGGGCCTGGTCCACCGAGCGGCCGAACAGGCGCGGCAGGGCGAGGCTGGCCAGGGCCGAACCGAGCGAACAGGCCATGGCGAGCGCCACCAGGCCCGGATAGCGGAAGGCCAGGACCGTGATGCGCTGGAGCACCCGCGGCATGGCCTTGGCGTCGACCTGGGCCTTGTCGGAGAGAGTCGGGCCCTCGGGCGACGCCGCACCCCCGCCCGAGGGGTGGGAATCACTCATCGAAAAATCCATCGTTAGGTATGCGAACTATTTTGGCGCAAGCGGGCGCGACACGCCAGAGGTGTTTTGACGCGCTCGCCGAATCCGCCGTGGACGGAGGAGTTCTGGTCCTCCCTCGTTGGGGGAGGTGGATCATGGCGGAGCCATGAGACGGAGGGGGCTGACGCCCACCGATCTCTCTGCACCGACCCCCTCCGTCAGTCGCGGCTCGCGACTGACGCCTCCCCCAACGGGGGAGGACCTTGGAAGGTCACCGGCCGAGCAGGCGCCGGCGGGCTTGGGCGGAGGCGCTCGCCCTTGAGCCAGATCTTCAGGGCCTCCCAGTGGATGGCGCAGAGCACGCCCAGCACCATCCAGGGGTGACCGGCCACGGCGCGGGCCAGGGCGGCGTCGGTGAGGTCGCGGCGGCGGCCGGCGAAGGCGGCGGAAAGGACCCTGCCCCGCGCGTCGTCGACGTTCACCCGGATGCCGACCTCTTCGCCGGGCGGGACGATGCGGAAGGCGTAGGCGAGGTCCATGTCCATGAAGGGCGAGACGTGGAAGGCCTTGCCGACCGCCTGGTCGATACGGCCCTGGGCCGGCGCCGGGATCAGGTAGCTGTGGCGGCCGCCGAAGGTGTTGTTGACCTCGTAGAGGATGGCGCTGAGCGACCCGCCGGGCCGGTGGCAATAGTAGACGCTGAGCGGATTGAAGCCGTGGCCGAGGATCCGCGGCATGCAGAGCAGGAGGATGCGGCCTCCGCCTTCGAGACCCGCGGCGGCGAGGTGACGTTCGACCTGGACCTTCAGCGGCGTCGCCGAGCCGTCGAGGTGGTCGCGCTCGCGGAAGCCGACCAGGCCCAGGCGGACGCAAAGCAGCCGGCGCAGGGCCGGCAGCTCGTCGAGATCCAGGGCCAGCATGAAGATGCGGTAGCGCAGCCGGTGCGGCCGGGGCCGCAGCCGCGCATGGGTCACCACGCCCGGATAGAGGGCGGCGGTCATGCGGCCTGGGAGGGGGCGAGGTGGATGCGGCCGGACTCGCCCGGCACGCTCCAGGGGCGGCGCACGCCGGCCAGGGCCTCGGCGACGGCCAGGCCCGACTGGAGGGCGTCCTCATGGAAGCCGTGCCCGAAATAGGAGCCGCAGAACCAGGTGCGGGACCGGCCCTGGAGCGACCAGAGCTCGCGCTGGGCGGAGATGGCGGCGGCGTCGAACAACGGGTGGTCGTAGGCGTCCGCATGGATCACCGCCGTGGGTTCGATCGGGCGGTCGGGATTGAGGGTGACGAAGAGGTCGGGCGCGCCCTTCAGGCCCTGGAGACGGTTCATCCAGTAGGTGACGCAGCCGCGGCCGGGCTCGGCGCGGCGGCCGATATGGTTCCAGCTGGTCCAGGCGGCCCGACGGCGCGGCATCAGGGCGGCGTCGGTGTGCAGCACGGCCTGGTTCTTCGAATAACGGAAAGCGCCCAGGATGCGGCGCTCGGCGGGGGTCGGGTCGTCCAGCAGGGCGAGCGCGGTGTCGCCGTGGGTGGCGAGCACGACGTCGTCGAAGGTCTCGACCGCACCGTCGGCGTGGCGAAGCTCGACGCCCGCGGCCGTGCGGCGGAGACCGGCGATGCGGGCGCCCAGGCGGATCTCGCCGGGGATGGCCTCGGCCAGGCGGCCGACATAGGCGCGGCTGCCGCCGGTGACGGTGCGCCAGAGGCCCCGGCCGAAGACCTGCATCATGCCGTGGTTCTGGAAGAAGCGGATCAGGGCGGCGGCCGGATAGGCCCCGATCTGGGCCAGCGGCGTCGACCAGATGGCGGCGGCCTGGGGCAGGAGATGGTCGTCGCGGAAGGCGTTGCAATAGCCTTTCCTCGCCAGGTAGTCGTCGAGGCTGACCAGCGGGGTCTCCAGGGCCGGAAGGTCGCGCGGCCCGTGGCGATAGAAGCGGGTCACGTCGCGCAGCATGGTCCAGAAGCGGGCTGAGAAGACGTTGCTCTTCTGGGCGAACAAGGCGGCCGAGGAATATTCGAAGGCGCCGTCGTCCAGGGAGACCGAGAGAGCCATATCGGCCGCCTGGCTGGCGACCCCCAGATGGTCGAGCAGGGCCGTGAAGTTCGGATAGTTGGGCTCGTTGTAGACGATGAAGCCGGTGTCGACCGGGACACCGCCGGGGGTCTCGACCGTGTGCGCGTGGCCGCCGAGGCGATGGTCGGCCTCGAAGACCGTGACCCGGCGGGTCCGGCCGATCAGCCAGGCGGCGGAGAGCCCGGCGACGCCGGCGCCGATCACCGCGACGCGGCGCGGCTCGTGCAAGGGGACGATCTGGGTCATGGGCTCCTCCGGGCTGGAGGAGTTACGCAAGCCCCCGGGGCGCGGATGCAGCCGACGCATCCGCGGCGGACGACCACGCGTATCGGATTTGGAGGGATGATCCTCCGTTCGCCCCGGAGGCCCGCCCATGTCCCTCGTCGCCGCCACCATCCACGCCTTCGAAGGCGCGCCGATCCCGGACCTGATGCGCCGCGCGGCGGTGGAGATGCTGGTGGCCAATGCGCGGCGCGGGCTGGCGGGCGCGCCGGCCGACGCCGCGGCGACCTTCGCCGCCGAGATGGCCGCCCGGCCGATCGCCGAGCACGCCGAGGCCGCCAACGCCCAGCACTACGAGTTGCCGGCCGCCTTCTTCCAGAAGGTGCTGGGGCGGAACCTGAAATATTCCTGCTGCCTCTATCCGACCGGCCACGAGGGCTTGGGCGCCGCCGAGGACGCGGCGCTGTCGGAGACCGCGGCCCATGCCGAGCTGGCCGACGGCCAAGCGATCCTGGAGCTGGGCTGCGGCTGGGGCTCACTGTCGCTGTGGATGGCGCGGACCCTGCCGAGCGCGAGGATCACCTCGGTGTCGAACTCGAAGAGCCAGGGCGATTTCATCCGCGCGCGGGCGCAGGCCGAGGGCCTGGCGAACCTCACCGTGGTGACCGCCGACATGAACGACTTCGCGGCGGAGACGGGCGCGTTCGACCGGATCGTCTCGGTGGAGATGTTCGAGCACATGGCCAACTGGCGAGCCCTGCTGACCCGGGCCAAGGGTTGGCTGAAGCCGGACGGGCGGATGTTCGTCCACGTTTTCACCCACCGCACGACGCCCTATCGGTTCGACGTCGAGGACGAGGCCGACTGGATCGGCCAGCACTTCTTCACTGGCGGGGTGATGCCGAGCCACGACCTGATGGCTCAGTTTCCCGACCTGTTCGAGGTGGAGGCCGACTGGCGCTGGAGCGGAGAGCACTACCGGCGGACCGCCGAGGACTGGCTGGCCAACTACGACGCGCATGCGCGCGAGATCGCGCCGATCCTGCGCGAGGCCTATGGCGACCAGGCGGTGCTGTGGAAGCGGCGCTGGCGGCTGTTCTTCCTGGCGACGGCGGGGCTGTTCGGCCATCGCGGCGGGGCGGAGTGGGGCGTCAGCCACTATCGCCTGAAGCCGGCGGGCTGACCCGATGCTGCGCTTCGCCGCGACCTATCTGGCGACCGGCCTCAGCTTCGCGGCGATCGACTTCGTCTGGCTGAGCACCCTGAGCGCCCGTCTCTACCGCCCGACCCTCGACCCGGTCCTGGCCCTGGAGGTGAACCTGCCGCCGGCGGTCGCCTTCTATCTCGCCTATGTCGCCGGCCTGGTGATCCTGGGCGTCATCCCGGCGGCGCGGCGGGGCGGCTGGCGCCAGGGCCTCGCCCAGGGCGCGATGCTGGGGGCCTTCGCCTACGCGACCTACGACCTGACCAACATGGCGACGCTGAAGGTCTGGGCCTTGCAGATCACCCTGGCGGACATCGCCTGGGGGACCTTCGTCAGCGCCTGCGCCTGCGCCGTTGGCGTGGTCATATGGCGCCAGGCCGGTCGGGCGCCCGGCTGAGCTCGTCCCGCGGGGATCGCTGCAGGGGGTGGAGCACCTCGCCCAGAACCGCCGCGAGCTCGTAGTCGTCGAACGGCTTCTGGATCACGGCGCGTTCGTCGGCGTGGATCATCGCATCGGCGTCGGCATAGCCGGTCACGAAAACCACCGGCAGGCCGGGCCGATAGGCATGCGCGATCCGAGCGACCTCGGCGCCGTTCATGCCCGGCATGGCGAAGTCGAGCAGCATCAGGTCGACATCGGGCCGATCCTGCACGATCTCCAGCGCCGCGCCGCCGGAGCCGGCCTCGACCACGTCGTAGCCGAGTTCGGCCAGCAGGCCGACCGTAACCTCGCGCACGGCGTTGTCGTCATCGACCACCAGCACCACCGGGTGGCCGTCGGCGCGGCGCGGCGCCTCGCGCCGGACCGCGCGGTCCTCCATCGCGACGCCGGAGCGCGGGAGATAGACCTTCACGGTCGTGCCCTTGCCGGGCTCGGTGTCGATGCTGACGCCGCCGCCGGCCTGTTTGGCGAGGCCGAAGACCTGGCTGAGCCCAAGCCCCGAGCCCTTGCCGACCGCCTTGGTGGTGAAGAAGGGTTCGAACACCTTGGCCAGCACGTCAGGGGGCATGCCGCTGCCGGTGTCGCTGACCGCGACCATCACGTAGTCGCCCGCGGGCGGCTCTTCCGGCCGGCCGGGCGCGTCGAGGGTGACATTGGCGGTGGAGACCGTGAGCGCCCCGCCCACCTCCATGGCGTCGCGGGCGTTGATCGCCAGGTTGAGGATCACCAGTTCGATCTGGGTCGGGTCGATCATCGCGCCCCAGAGGCCGGACTGCAGGTCGGTGCGGAGCCGAACCTGACCGCCCATGGTGGATTGCAGCAGGTCGCGCATGCTGGCGACCGTGCGGTTGAGGTCGACGACCTCGATGTCGAGTTTCTGGCGACGGGAGAAGGCCAGGAGCTGGGCGGTGAGGTTGGCGCCCCGCTCGGCCGCCTGCTCCATCATGGCCAGCCGCCGCCGCACCGTGGGGTCGACGCCGCCCTTGGCGAGCTGGCGGACATTGCCGAGCACGACGGTCAGCAGGTTGTTGAAGTCGTGGGCGACGCCGGAGGTGAGCTGGCCCACCGCTTCCAGCCTCTGGGCCTGCCGCAGGGCGGCCTCGACCCGCTCGCGCTCCTCGATCTGGGCGACGAGCTGGCGGTTGGCGGCGGCGAGCTCAGCGGTGCGTTCGTCGACGCGGCGCTCCAGCAGGGCCTCGCCACGGCGGATTTCCTCGATGCGCTCGCGGGCGTCGTACTGGCGGCGACGGGCGCGCAGGGCCGTGCGGGCGACGCTGACCAGGCTGGTCGGATGGAAGGGCCGTTCCAGGAAGATCACATTGCCCAGGGCCGAGGTCAGGCGGTGGGCGGCCGGATTGCGCTCCAGCCCGCCGCCGCGTTCGGTGAGCAGGACGAAGGGGAAGTCGGACCAGGCGGGCTGGTCCTGCACCCAGGCGGCCAAGGCGCCCATGTCGGACGCGCCCAGGGCCTCGTCGGTGACCAGGGCGAAGCCGGCGCCATCGTTCAGGCGCGTGCAAAGATCTTCGATATTTCGGCAGACGACGCCGTCGACCCCGGCTTCGCGCAGCAAGCCCGCGGCGATGGTGGCGTCGCGTCCGACGGGGGTCAGGATCAGGGCGGCTTCCGAGAGGGCGGTGGGGGTGGCCTGGGTCACTCCGAGCCACCCATCAGGCCGGCTGTCTCGCCGACGAAGGTCGGCACGCCGCGCAGCACGCCATGGAAGCCCGTCAACACCTCACCGACCGTGAAGCCCTTCGCGCCGACAACGTATTCGCGGATGGTGTCCTCGTGCGGACCGGTTCGCTTCTTGACCACGGAGATCGCCCGGCGGACCCGGCCAATCGCCTCGAAGTAGCGAAGCAGAATCACCGTGTCGGCGAGGTAGGTGACGTCGACGGGCGCCTTCATCTCGCCGACCAGCCCGTGCTGGGCCACGGTCAGGAAGGTGCTGGCGCCGGAGCGGTTCAGGAACTGCAGCAGCTCGTGCATGTGCAGGACGAGATACTGCTCTTCCGGCATGGCGGCCTGGTAGCCGTTGAGGCTGTCGATGACGACGGTCCTCAGGCCGGGCATCGCCACCGCGGCGCGGACGCGGTGGGTGAATTCGCCGGGCGACAGCTCGGCCGCGTCGACCTGTTCGACGTGCAGCTTGCCCGAGTGGGCCATGGCCGCGAGGTCGAACCCGAGACCCAGGGCGCGCTGGAACAGGAGGTTCAGCTCCTCGTCGAACACGAACATGGCCGCGCGTTCGCCGCGGGCGATGGCCGCGGCGACGAAGTGGAGGGCGAGCAGCGACTTGCCGGTGCCGGCCGGCCCGAGGATCAGGGTGCTGGATCCCCGCTCGATGCCGCCGCCCAGCAGCGCATCCAGTTGCGGGCTTCCGGTGGCGAGGGCGCTGTGATCGCGGACGGCCCGATGCTCGAGCGCGACCAGGCGCGGGAAGACCTTGAGCCCGCCGTGCTCGATCAGGAAGTCGTGGAAGCCGCCGCGGAACGCGCGGCCGCGATACTTGATCACCCGCAGCCGCCGGCGCTCGGCGCCATAGACGGGGGCCAGCTCCTCCAGCCGGATCACGCCATGGGCGACGCTGTGCACCGTCTTGTCGAGCACGTCCGTGGTCATGTCGTCGAGCATCAGGACTGTGGCGCTGTGGCGGGCGAAGAAGTGCTTCAGCGCCAGGATCTGGCGGCGATAGCGCAGGGAATTGCCGGCCAGCAGGCGGATCTCCGACAGGCTGTCGATGACCACGCGCAGCGGCTTGGACTGTTCCACCGCCTGCAGGATCATCCGGGTGGTCTCGCCGAGCTCAAGGTCGGAGGAATAGAGCAGGCTCTGCTGGTACTGCTCGTCCAGCAGGCTTTCCGGCGGGGTGAGCTCGAAGACCTCGATCTCGTCGGGCAGGGTCCAGCCGTGCGAGGCGGCCGAGGAGGCCAGTTCCTCGATCGTCTCGGACAGGGTGATGTAGAGACCCTTCTCGCCCCGGGCCGCGCCCTCGAGCAGGAACTGGATGGCGGCGGTGGTCTTGCCGGTGCCGGGCGTGCCTTCGAGCAGAAAGACCCGGTGGCGCGAGAGGCCGCCGCGCAGGATGTCGTCGAGGCCTTCGACGCCCGTTCCGACCCGTTCGCCCAGATCCATGTCGCCGCTCAATATCGCCTCGCGCCCGCCTCGCCGCGCGCCGAGGTCAGGCGCGCCGGACTCCTCAACACCTGAGATCGTCAGAAGCTCCCGGCGAGCTGCGAATAGTTACGCTTGGCTCGCAATTCGATCCGGCCGGCGTTCGGATCGGCGGGGTGATTGTCGGGCGTCCGCGCGCCTGTCATGTTGGCCGCCTGGAGACGGGCGCGGCGACCCGCGCGGGCTTATTTCGCCCGCCGACGCCGGCAGAACGCCCCCCGGATTTTAGTCATTTGCGCCGGCTCGAGCCGGCACGGGAGGATTTGAATGGACGATGTCAAGGACGCCGCGAGCCTGGACGACCGGCTGGAAGCAGCCGCCCATGTGGGCATGACCTATGCGGTCTGGGCGCAGGTGCAGCCCGACAAGGTCGCCATCTACGATCCGGACGGGACGCCCCACACCTTCGGCAAGGTCAACGCCAACGCCAACAAGCTGGCCCGGCTGTTCCGCCAGCGCGGCATCAAGGCCGGCGACAGCCTGGCCCTGATCTGCTCCAACCGCGCGGAGTTCGTCGAGGTCCTGGCGGCCACCCAGCGCAGCGGCCTGCGCGTGACGCCGGTGAACTGGCACCTGACCGCCGACGAGATCGCCTACATCATCAAGGACTGCGAGGCGAAGGTGGTGGTGGGCGAGGCCCGCGTCGCCACGGTCGGACCGGCGGCCGCCCAATGCCCGGACGTGGTGGTGAAGCTGGCGGTCGGCGGGGCGATCGACGGCTTCGAGGACTACAATTCCGCCCTGGCGGCCATCGACGGCTCGGACATCGGCGATCCGGTGCTGGGCAACCAGATGATGTACACCTCGGGCACCACCGGCCGGCCGAAGGGCGTGTTCCGCCCGACCCCGGTGGTGACGCCGCAAGCCATGTACGCCATGCGCGGCTACGACCACGAGACCAGCGTGCAGATGTGCGCGGGCCCGGCCTATCACGCCGCCCCGCTGGCCTTCGACGTGCGCGCGGCGATGGGCGCGGGCGTGCCGCTGCACTTCATCGACAAGTGGGATAGCGAGCACGTCCTGCGGACGATCTCGGAGCAGAAGGTCACGCACCTGCACCTGGTGCCGATCATGTTCCAGCGCCTGCTGGCCCTGCCGGACGCGGTGAAGGCCAAGTACGACGTCGGCCACGTGAAATACATCGTCCACGGCGCGGCGCCCTGCCCGCCCGAGGTGAAGCACGCCATGATCGAATGGTTCGGGCCGATCCTCAGCGAATACTATGCCGGCTCGGAAGGCGGGGCGGGCTTCACCATCGACAGCCACGAGTGGCTGAAGAAGCCCGGCAGCGTCGGCAAGCGTCCGCAGCTGCTGCAGGTCCGCATCCTCGACGAGAACGGCAAGGACCTGCCGAACGGCCAGGCCGGCGGCATCTACCACCAGCTCCCGCCCGGCGGCGGCTTCACCTATTACAAGGACGAGGCCAAGACGAACGCCAGCCGGGTGGACGGCTTCTTCACCATGGGCGACGTCGGCTTCTTCGACGAGGACGACTACCTGTTCCTGACCGGCCGCAACGCCGAGACGATCATCTCGGGCGGGGTGAACATCTATCCGCAGGAAGTCGACAACGAGCTGATCAAGCACGACGCCGTGGCCGACTCGGCGACCGTGGGCGTGCCGCACGACGAATGGGGCGAGCAGGTGAAGGCGGTGATCCTGCTGAAGCCCGGCTACCAGCCCTCGGACGCGCTCGCCCAGGAGATCCTCGACTTCGGGCGCAAGGCCCTGCCGAGCTTCAAGGTGCCGCGGAGCCTGGATTTCGTCACCGAGCTGCCACGATCGGAAGCCGGCAAGATCCAGCGCAACAAGGTCCGCGCGCCCTATTGGGAAGGGCGCACGCGGCAGATCTAGCGGCGCTTTTTCAGCGCCGCCGTCCCGGGCCTCGCGCCCGGGACGGCCCCTGAACACCGCTTAGATTTCACAATTGTAATCCACATTACAGCCTTTTAAGTGGCTTGTTCGCCCGGACCCGGATCAGTTCACGTCCGTAATCTGGGGAGCCCGACATGCTGCTGATCCCGGCCCTGGCC
>CAMFHW010000048.1 GCA_945952175.1 uncultured Phenylobacterium sp.
CCGTAGGTGCGCGGCTCGTTGAAGATCGCATACTGGCCGAGCGCGGCGTTGAAGTTGCGCAGGAAGGCGTGGGACTCGTCGAGCAGGTTGCGCGACCAGAGCGAGACCTGCATGGCCGGGGCGCCCTCGCCGAGACGGATGTCGGTCAGCGCCAGGCGGCCGTTGACGATGAAGCTGTCGTCGCTGAGCGTCGGGTCGGTGGTCGAGGTGTACTGGCCGTCGGAATAGGCGCCGTCGAGGTGGGCGCGGAAGGTGGCGCCGAAGGCTGGGCGCTCGTAATCGGCGGCCAGGCTGAAGGCGTTCTTGGGCGTGAAGATGGGATAGATCTTGGCCATGGTGTTGGTGAACGGGTTGAACGCCTGGGACAGCGTGACCTTGGTGTAGGCGTAGCTGGCCGACAGCGTCAGGCCCTCGACCGGCATGACGGTGAAGTCGGCTTCCAGGCCCTTGGTCTTGCCGGTGGCGGCGTTGGTGGTCTCCAGCGTGCCGCGGTTATTGTTGAGGATCAGGACGTTGAAATCGACCTGCGCGTCGGTGATGTCGCCGCTGTAGGCCGCGACGTTCAGGCGGGCGCGGTGGTCCCAGAACTCGGTCTTGGCGCCGACCTCGTACATCGAGACCTTCTCCGGATCGAAGGGCCGGTAGGTCAGGGAGCGGGAATTGGCGCCGCCCGCCTTATAGCCGGTGCTCCATCGGGCATAGACGTTGATGTCGGAACTGACGTCGTAGGCCACGGTGACCAGCGGGTCGAAATGGCTCCAGGACGCGTCCAGCGGGATGATGCCGGTGATGGTCTTCTTGTTGGCGTCGACATAGCTCGGCAGGGCCCCGTTGACGATGTCGAGCGAGCCGCGCTTCTCGTCCTTGGTCACGCGGCCGCCGAGGGTGAGGTGCAGGGCGTTGTCGAGGATCGGCGGCGTCCACACGGCCTGGCCGAAGACGCCATAGCTGATCGTCCGCACGTGGCTGGCGCGGTCGTAGGGTACGGCGTTCAGGTCGAGGGAGAGGGTCGTGTAGCCCGTGCCCGTGGCGTTCCACTGCAGGCTGTTCGGGGTCTGGGCGCTGTCTGCGACCTGTTCGTTGAAATAGAAGGCGCCGGCGACCCACTCGATCTGCGGGGTGTGGCCGATCGCCTGGACCTCCTGGCTCCACTGCTTCTGGCGGACATTGGCGATCGAGTAGCGGGCGAAGTTCCCATTGGGCGCGAAGACCGACAGGGCGACCTCGGCGTTGTCGTACTGGCCCTGCTTCAGCGTGCGGTAGGATGTGATCGATTTCAGCTCCAGGCCGTCGGCGACCTTCCAGTCGAGGTTCAGGCGGTGGCCGCGGGTGAACCCCTCGCTGAGGCGCATGGGCACGCCGATATTGGCGCGGTCGGCGCGTTCCGGCTGCAGCGGCGAGGCGGGCGCGAGCGCCAGGGCGCCCTTCACGGCGAGCTGGACATAGTAGGGCGTGGTGGCGTCATAGGCGTCGTCGAAGGCGTAGTCGGCGCTGAAGCTGTCGGTCGGCTTCCACAGGCCTTCGATCTGCACGCCGCGCTTGTCGTAGGAGTTGAAGTCCGGCTGGCCGGTGGTGGCCGGATTGGTCACCGTACCGTCGCGCTTGGACAGCAGGCCGTCGATCTTGACGCTGACGTCGTGGAAGGCCGGCAGGTCGATGTGGGTCTGGGCGGTGTAGGAGTCGTAATTGCCGTAGCCCACCGTGGTGTTCATGCCGAACACGCCGGTCGGGGCCTTGGTGACGATGCTGATCGCGCCGCCCTCGGTGTTGCGGCCGAACAAAGTGCCCTGCGGGCCCTTCAGCACCTCGATCCGCTCGACGTCGTAGAGGGCCGAGCCGAGGCCCTGGGCGCGGCCCAGATAGACGCCGTTGATATAGACCCCGACCGCCTGGTCGCGGGCCGGCTGGTTGGCGTCGCCGGACGAGCCGACACCGCGCATGCCGATGGTCAGCGCCGACTTGCGGGCGAAGAAGGGGGCGACCCGGAGCGAGGGGATGACGCCGTCGCCGAGGTCCTCGACGGACTGGACGTGGCGGGCCTTGAGGTCGTCGGAACCCATGGCCGAGATGGCGATCGGGGTGTCCTGCAGGTTGGTCTCGCGCTTCTGGGCGGTGATCACCACCTCCTCCAGGCCGATCGAACCGTCGTCGGCCGCGGCCGCCGCGTCGGCCCAGGCCTGGCCGGCCAGGGCGATGGACGCCACCCCGGCCAGCAGGCCAGCCGCCCGATGCACTGATTGTCCCATCTCGACACCCCTTCTCTTGGTCCCCGGCGGAGGCCGGCTTCGGGCGGGGTGCTAGTCCTGGGCCGTGAACCTAGAACGAATGTTATGTTGCAGACTCATGAAGCCCGACGTTCGGCGAAAGCCGCGCTTGCGCGAGCGGCGCCCGGTGCGGAAAGATGCGGCATGGTTTCTCCCCCGCCGCCTGCGTCGACATCGCGCACCCCCCGGGAAATGGGAATCACTGGCGACGAGGCCGGGCCGGCGGACCGACTCGCACTGGCCGCCGCGGACCTGATCGGAACGCGCGGCCTGTCGGAAGCCTCGGCCCGCGCGATCGCCGCCCGGGCCGGGCTTTCGGCCAGTGCGATCAATTACAACTTCGGATCGTTAGAACGATTGTTATCGTCCGCTTTCGGCCGGGGGGCGGAGCGGACGCGGGCCTGGCTCGCGCCGCGCGCGGCCGAGATCCGCATGCTGCCGGCCACCGCGGAGGGCGCCGCCCGAGCGCTGGAGCACGTCGTTCGGCTGTGGACCACGGAGGCGCGGGACCTCGCCCTGCTCTACCAGGAGGCCCATGCGGCGCAGGCCGGCCAGGCCTGGACCCGGCTGTGGCGCGACTTCTGGCGCGACGCGGCGGAGGCCTTCGGACTGGGCGAGATCGAGGGCCGGCTGATCCATTTGGTGTTCGAGTGCGAGGCCCTGCACCAGCTCTCGACCTGGTCGCCGGCCCTGGAGGGCGCGTTCCTGCGCGAACTGGTCGACCACTTCGCCGGCGCCTATCTGGCGGCGCCGACACGGGCGGACGGGGAATTCCTGCTGCAGGCCGAGACCAAGGCCGGGGCGCGGGAGCCGGGTTCGATCTCGCCGCCGGCGATGCGGATCGCGGTGGCGGCCGCCGAGGTGGTGGAAGCGTCAGGCCTGGGCGGCCTGACCCACCGCGCGGTCGCGGCGCGGGCGGGGGTGACCACAGGTTCGGTGACCCACCACTTCCGCACCATCGAGGACCTGGTGACCGGCGCGATCCGCGGCCATGTGCAGATCCTGACCGAGGCCTCGGCGATGGGCGGGGGCGGCGCCGACGTGACGACCCTGGCCCAGCTCTTCCAGGGCATCGCACACCACGTGGTGGACGAGCCGCAGGCGAGCCCCCTCCGCCAGCGGCTGTTCCTGGCCGCCGTGCGACGGCCCGAGTTGGCCCAGGCGGGAGCGATCATCCGCTTCTCGCACGGGATCACCACGCGCGAGATGCTGGCAAGGCTGACCGCCTTCCCCCGCGGGGTGCTGGCCCTGCATGCGGGCCTGATCTCGCGCTTCGCCTCGGTGTTCTGGATCGCCTGCGCCGTCGATCCCGACCCGCACGCCTCGCGAGCCCGGCTGCTGGGCGAGATCGAGACGCGGTTCATCGGGGCCGCGACAGCCCAGGCCGCGCGCCCGACCTGAAAACCTGCCGACTCCAGTTGCGAACGACTCGCAGGTTGCGCTATTCATTTGTTGAGAATGGTTCGCAATAAGGCCGATGGGCGGCCCGATCGGAGCGCGGCATGCAACATTTCCCTCCCCCGTCCCCCGCCGCGCCAGCAGGCGACCTGTCGACGGCGCGCGACCTGGCGCCCGGCGAGCGGCTGCTGTGCGGGGCGATGCTGGGCTGGGCGGACCTGCGCGCCGAGGGCGAGCGGCCGCAGCGGCGGATCACGTCGCTGCTGGCGCACAAGACGTCAGGGCGGATCGCGGCCCTGTTCGCCGCCTGGATCCAGGCGGCCGAGGCCTCGGCGGCGCGGCCGCTGAGGTTCCGCTGCCCGGGATGCGGCGGCCTGGGGAACGACGCCCAGCGGCTGCTGGTGGCCTGCGGCCTGGCCTCGGTCGCGCCCGGCCTGGCCCGCGCCCTGCTGGAGCCGCTGATGATCGAGAGCCCGTCGATCGTGAGCCTGGGCCGCGCCGTGGCCGCCGCCATGGCGGCCGAGGGCTGGCCGCTGCCGGCGCGACTGGGCGAGACCGCCCCGGGCCGGCCGGACGAACCCCTGACCTGCCGGGGCACGGTCCACTAGCCGAAGGCCGCCGGACGGCGCATCCCATCTAGCCCCCCGCCGGGCTTGCGCGTTACTAAACCCGCGCGGCGCCGGGAGCGCGCCGGATGGGCAGGAGCGTCGGGATGAAGCGGGCTTTGGGACTGGGCGTGTCGGGCGTGGCGCTGGCCGCCCTGCTGGCGGTGGGCTGCAACGCGGCGACCAAGCCGGCCAAGGCGCCGGCGGCCAAGGTCGCGGGCTGCGAGGGCGACAATGGCGGACTCAGCCTGCCCCCCGGCTTCTGCGCCACGGTGTTCGCCGACAATCTGGGCCGCGTGCGCCACCTGTCGGTGGCGCCGAACGGCGTGGTCTACGCCAACAGCATGGCGGGGCGCGGCGGGGCGCCGGACGGCGGCTGGCTGATCGCCCTGCAGGACAAGGACGGCGACGGCAAGGCCGACGTCACCACCCGGTTCGGCGAGACCGGCGCCGAGGGCTCGAAAGGCGGCACCGGCGTCTTCGTGCGCAAGGGCTTCGTCTATGCCGAGGTGAACGACCGGATCGTGCGCTATCCGCTGCCGAAGGACGGTGCGATCGCGCCCGGCGGCAAGGGGGAGACCATCGTCTCGGGCCTGCCCCTGACCGGCGACCACCCGATGCATCCCTTCTTCATCGACGCCAAGGGCGCGATGTACGTGGACGTGGCCTCGGCCACCAACAGCTGCCAGCCGAAGAACCGGATCTCCGGCGTGCCGGGGGCCGATCCCTGCGTGGAGCTGGAGACCAGGGCCGGCATCTGGCGCTACGACGCCGACAAGCCGGGCCAGGTGTTCTCGCCCAAGGAACGGTTCGCGACCGGCATCCGCAACGGCGAAGGCATCGCCGCCGACGCGGCGGGCCGGCTCTACGCCACCCAGCACGGCCGCGACCAGCTGGCCCAGAACTGGCCCAAGCTCTATCCGGACGTGGCGGCGGCGGCCGAATTGCCATCGGAGGAGCTGGTCGGCCTGACCCAGGGCGGCGACTACGGCTGGCCCAACTGCTATTACGACGGGACGCAGAAGAAGCTGGTGCTGGCGCCCGAATATGGCGGCGACGGCGGCAAGGCTGTGGGCGTCTGCGCGAGCAAGCGGGGGCCGGTCGCGGCCTTCCCGGCCCACTGGGCGCCCAACGCGCTCCTGATCTACAGCGGATCGGCCCTGCCGGCATCCTGGCGCGGCGGAGCCTTCATCGCCTTCCATGGCTCGTGGAACCGGGCGCCCGTGCCGCAGGACGGTTTCAACGTGGTCTTCCAGCCCCTGCGCGACGGCAAGGCCGCGGGTCCATGGGTAGTGTTCGCCGACGGCTTCGCCGGGCCGGGCAAGGCGGTCGGCAAGGCCGACTACCGCCCGACGGGCCTGGCCCAGGGGCCGGACGGGGCGATCTACATCTCCGACGACAACAAGGGCCGCATCTGGAAGGTGACCTACCACGGCGCGGCCAAGGCGGCGGTGGCCGCGGCGGCGCCCGCCAAGGCCAAGCCGGCGCCGGCGCCGGCCGAGATGGCCGTGGGGGGCTTGCCGGTTCCGCCCGGGTCGAGCGCGGCCCAGGTCGCGCTGGGCGAGCGGATCTTCAAGGGCCAGGCGGCGGGCGGAACCTGCGCCGGCTGCCACGGCGCCGACGCCAAGGGCACGCCGGTGGGGCCGGACCTGACCGCAGGGACCTGGCTGTGGGGCGACGGCTCGCTGGCCTCGATTCACGAGGCGATCGGCAAGGGCGTGGCGCAGCCGAAGAAGTTCCAGGCGCCCATGCCGCCGATGGGCGGCGCCCAGCTTTCGGCCGACGAGCTGAACGCGGTGTCGGCCTATGTCTGGGCGGTGGGGCATAAGCCGAAGCCGTAGGGCGGAAGCTCGACGAAGCGGGCGAGATTTCAAATCCTGCCGTCATGGCCGGGCTTGTCCCGGCCACCCATGATCGCCGCGTCGCAGAATCCACCTGGACCTCAGGCGCGTATGGGTCGCCGGCACAAGGCCGGCGACGACGTCCATGAAGAGGGCATCTCGTCATCGCGCCATCGCCCCGGCCTCGATCAAAAATGTGCAGTTGAGCTGCGGGCGGAAGGTCCGCAGCGTCGGCGTTTCGCAGCGAGGGCTGGAGGGGCGCCGATGACCACCGATCCACGGGGCGGCCGCACGACCCGTTGCCTGCTGGCGCTGGCGCTCGGCCTGTGCGCCGGCGCGGCGCTGAACCTCGCCCATGACGAGGCCCTGACCAACTTCGCCGTCGCCCTGAAGCCGCTGGGCAATCTGTGGCTGGCGGGGCTGCAGATGACGCTGGCGCCGATGATCTTCGCCCTGGTGACGGTGGGGGCCGCCGACTGGTCGCGACGCGGCGGCGGCCGGGTGATCAGCTTCGCGCTCGCCCTGTTCACCGGCCTGGCCCTCACCGCCGCCCTGGCCTCGGGTTTCCTGATGACGCTCGCCCTGCGGGCCTGGCCGCCGATGGCCCATGTGGGCGGCGGGGTGGTGGCCGGGGCGCCGCCGCCCGCGCCGCCGCTGGCCGACCAGCTCGTCGCCCTGGTTCCGACCAATCCGGTCGCCGCCGCCGCCCAGGGCCAGTTCGCCGCCCTGGTCGTGTTCGCGCTGGTGCTGGGTTTGGCGCTCGGCCGGATCGGCGCGCGCGAGCGCGACGCGGTGACCGACGTGCTGAACGGCGTGGCGCGGGCCATGACCGTGATCGTCGAATGGGTGCTGACGGCCGCGCCGGTCGGGATCTTCGTCCTGGCCCTGGGCGTGGCCCTGACCGGCGGCGCGGCGGTCGCCGGCGTGGTGGCCCAGGCGATCGTGCTGACCTCGGCGCTCGTCGCCGTCGCCCTCGTCGCCTGCTACCTGGTGGCCTGGATCGGCGGCGGCGTTTCGCCGATCGCCTTCGCCCGCGCCGCGGCGGGTCCGCAGGCGGTGGCGGCGGGGACCACCTCATCCATGGCCACCCTGCCGGCGATGATCGAGGCGGCGCAGGCCAAGCTCGGCATGTCGCGCCAGAACGCCGGGACCATCCTGCCGCTGGCGGTCAGCGTGTTCCGGATCGGCAATGTGACGCTGATCACGGGCTCGGCGATCTTCGCCGCCCACGCCGCCGGCTTGACCCCGACGGCGGCCCAGATCGTCGTCGTGGCCGCCGTGGTGGTGGTGACCAATTTCGGCACCGTCGGCCTGCCGGCGGCGGCGGTGATGTGGGCGACCGAGGCGCCGGCCTTCCAGGCGGCCGGCGCGCCGCTGGACCTCCTGCCGCTGCTGATCGCCACGGCCGCCCTGCCCGACGTGCTGGACACCGCCTGCAACGTCACCGGCCACATGGCGGTGTCGACCGTGGTGGCGCGCTTCGCCGATCGCCAGCCGGCCCCTGAGGGCGCGGTGGCCGAGCCGGCCTGATCCCCGACTTCAGGCGCTTTTTGAAGTGGTCCCGAGGCCGTTGAGCGGCGCCATTCGTAGACAGGTTTACAAAACAAACTGGTTCATTCATGTTGCGGCCATCGAGGAGGAGGATCGCCTCATGAACCAGACCCGTCTCGCCGACCTGCCGCAGAACCAGGTCGTGCCCGCTTCCGCCGCGCCGCGGCCCACGCCCGGCCGCAACCACGCCGTCGGCTATCTGCGCGCCTTCGTGACCCTGCTGGTGCTGGCGCACCATTCGGTCATCGCCTTCATGCCCGGCATGCCGCATTCGACCCGCTTCACCACCCCGCCCTACATGTGGGGCGCCTTCCCGGTGCCGGACGCGCAGCACACCTGGATCGGCTGGGCCCTGCTGGTCATGTCGAACGACATGTTCTTCATGGCGCTGATGTTCCTGATCGCCGGCCTGTTCACCCCGGCCAGCCTGGAGCGGAAGGGACCGGGCGGCTTCCTGCGCGAGCGGCTGAGCCGGCTCGGCATCCCCTTCATCGTCAGCGCCGGCCTGCTGTCGCCGCTGGCCTACTACCCCGCCTATCTGGTGACCGGCGGGACGGGCGGACCGGCCGGCTTCGTGAAAGCCTGGCTGGGCCTGGGCGTCTGGAACCCCGGCCCGGCCTGGTTCCTGGGCGTGCTGATGGGTCTGGCGGTCCTGGCGGCCGTGGTCCGGGCCGTGGCGCCCAAGGCCATCGCCGGCCTGGCGCGGCTGGGCGTCGGCGCCGACCGGAAGCCCGGACGGTTCCTGCTGTGGCTCGCCCTGGCCTCGGCGGCCGCCTACATCCCGATGTGCGCGATCTTCGGCCCGCTGGAATGGTTGACCCTCGGCCCCTTCGCCCTGCAGGGCAGCCGGGCCGTGCTCTATCCGATGTACTTCGTGGTCGGCATGGGGATCGGCGCCTATGGCCTGGATCGCGGCCTGCTGGCCCAGGGCGGCGCGCTCGCCCGCCGCTGGTGGGCCTGGATGCTGGTCGCCGTCCCGGCCCTGCTGGCGGCGCTGGCCGTGACGCTGATCGCCGGCATGTCCAAGGGCCAGAACCACGCCCTGTGGCTCACCCTGGGCGGCCTGGCGTTCGGGACCACCTGCGCGGCCATGTCGATGATGTGGATGGGGATCTTCCGCCGCTTCACGGCCAAGGCCAGCCGCGTCTGGGACAGCCTTTCGGCCAACGCCTTCGGCATGTACCTGGTCCACTACGCCATCGCCTCCTGGGTGCAGCTCGCCCTGCTGCCGGCGGACCTGCCGGGCGCGGTGAAGGGGGCCTTCGTCTTCGCGCTGGTCGTGGTCCTGAGCTGGGCGACCACCGCGGGCCTGCGGCGCATCCCCGGCGTCGCCCGCTTCCTCTAAGATCATCGAGTCGGCCGGAGCCCGCCCCATGACCACCAAACTGCAAGACGTCGAAGCCGACCTCGCCTTCATGAAGGCCCTGGTCGAGGGACCCAGCATGCAGTGGGCGGCCTTCGGCCAGGCCTATCTGGCGGGCGGACTGATCTACGGCGCCCAGTGCCTGTTCCACTTCTGCCAGTACAAGGGCTGGATCGTGCTGTCGCCCGGCTGGTCGCTGGCGATCAGCCTGGGGTTCACGGCGGTGTTCCTGCCGGTGCTCGGCCTCTTGGTCTGGCAGAAGCGCAAGGGGCCGATGCTGGGCTCCACCAACCGGGCGATCAGCACAGTGTTCACGGCGGTGGGCATGACCAACATCGTCATGGTGGCGGTCTTCGCCATGGCGGCGGTGGGCCATCACAGCATGACCATCTGGATGATCTATCCGGCCATCGTCTTCGCCCTGCAGGGGGCGGCCTGGATGGTGGCGGCGATGCTGCGGCGCCGGCCCTGGATAGGGATCATCGCGGCGGGCTGGTATGCGAGCGCCATCGGGCTCGGCCTGACCCTCGACAGCGTGAACTATCTCGTGGTGTGCGGGGCCAGCCTGATCCTGTGGATGGCCGTGCCGGGCGCCCTGATGCTGCGCAACCGCACCGCGGCCTGAGACGATGGACGCCTTCGACATCGGCGGCATCGACGACGTGATCCATGGCCGCATCCGGCTGGGGATCATGGCCTATCTGGCCAGCGCCGAAGTGGCCGATTTCAACGAGCTGAAGGCGCTCCTGCAGGCGACCCAGGGCAACCTGTCGGTCCACCTGCGGAAGCTGGAGGACGCGGCCTATGTGGAGATCGAGAAGAGCTTCCTGGGTCGCAAGCCGCTGACCCGGATCCGCATCACGCCGTCGGGGCGAAAGGCGTTCTCGACCTATCTGGCCGCGATGGGCCGGCTGGTCGAGCAGGCCTCCAAGGGCGAGGCGGGCGGCTAGCCCCTCTTCCGCGCGACGGCAGAACTCCCCCCTCTCCGCCGACGGCGTCTCGCCGGACGGCGGAGCTTTTTAGGCGGCGAGCGCGGCTTCGAGGCCGATGACGGCGCCGAGCTCGGCGCCCTGGAGGCTGGCCTCGGACAGGGTGGCGCCGGTCAGGTCGCAGCCGCGCAGGTCGGCGCCGTCGAGATGGGCCTTGGCGAAATCGGCCTGGCGGGCCAGGGCGTAGCGGAGCTGGGCGCTGACCAGGCTGGACGGGGTCTCGCGTGCGCCGAGCGGCAGCGGGCTGAGCAAGGCCTGGCGAAGGTCGGCCTTGATGAAGCTGGCCTGATAGGCGCGCGCGCCGCGCAGGTCGGCCTGGGCCAGGCAGGCGCCGCGCAGGTCGGCGCCGTCGAGATTGGCGCCCTGGAGATGCGCACCCGAGAGGTCGAGCCCGACCATGCAGGCGCCCTTGGCCGACATGGCGGTGAGCCGCAGGCCCTTCAGCTTGCCGCCCAGGGGACGCAGGTCCTCGCGGTCGAAATTGGCCGGCTGGCCCTGCTTGCCGCCGCTGACGACCCAGGCGTGATTGGCCTGGGCGCGCGCCCAGAGTTCGGGCGCCTTGGCGATAGCCTCTTCGGTCGGAGCGACGATCACGCCGGCCAGGTTGGTCGTGCTGGAGGTCCGCGCGCGGCTGACATCGACACCGTTCATGGCGGCGCAGGACAGGTTGGCGCCCTCGAGATTGGCCCCGCCGACATCGCAGCCGTCGAGGATGGCGCCCGAGAGGTTGGCCCCGCGGCAGTTGGCGCCGGTCATCTTGGCGTTGCGCAGCGAACAGTCGGAGAAGTCGGCGGCGAAGGCGCTGACGTCGTTCATCTGCGAACCGTCGAGGGTCGCGCCGGCCAGCACGGCCTCGTCGAGCGAGCCTTCGCGCTGGGTGTGGGTGAGCGAGGACAGGCCCTTGGACGGGTGCGGGATGGAGATCTGGCCGACGCGCATGTCGGCCTGGGTGAGGTCGGCCTGCGTCAGGTTGGCGCCGCGCAGGCAGGCGCCGCGCATGTCGGCGCGCACGAGGCGGGCGCGGGTGAGGTTGGATTTGCGCAGGTCGCAGCCGAACAGGTTGGCGCGCTCCAGATTGGCGCCGACCAGCTTGACGCCGTCCAGGATGGAGCCCGAGAAGTCGACCTCGGTGAGGTTGCGGCCCGACAGGTCCGCGCCGGTGATGTCGACGAACTTCAGCACGGCGCGCTTGCCGCCCGGGCGGCCGGTGGCGAATTTCTCATGGGCGGAGACGATCATCTCCACCTCGCCGGGTGACAACTTTCGTCGTCCCGTCAGCGCGACAGTCGTCATGTTCCTCGCCCCCATGCCCCCGAGTGTTTCGGCGAACCGCGTCATTCGACAAAAGCGACCGAAAGGTTAAGAACTCCCTGCGACATCCGCGCGCAGGCGGTTTTCTTCCCGGAAATTGCGGAAAATTATGAGCTTTCGTGGGTTGCTTAACAATACTCGCGGCGAATTCTCATCCAATTACTCAGATTGGGGTTAGTCGAGTCCGTAGTCCGCGTGATGTGCACAGAATGGGTATTAAACGTCGGAGCCTGAACCATGGGGCGGGAAATCTCATATCGACCACTCGTCGAGGCCGACCTGCCCTTGATGACTGATTGGCTCAACCAGGTTCACTTGCGCGCCTTCTATCAACGCGACCCGACCACGGCGGCGGAGGTGGCGGCCAAATACGGTCCGCGGATCCGCGGCGAGGCGCCGGCCCACTGCTCCTTGGCGCTCATGGACGGCGCGCCGTTCGGATACCTGCAGTGCTACCGCGTCGCCGACTGGGCCGACTGGCGCGAGGCCATCGGCGTCGAGCACGGGGTGGCGATCGACCTGTTCATCGGCGAGCCCGGTCTGATCGGGCGCGGGATCGGGCGGCGGATGCTGGATGGCTTCGTGAAGGTCGCGCTCGGCCGCTACCCGGACGAACGCCTCTGCTGGATCGCGCACGAGCTGGAGAACCACGCCGCGCGCCAGTGTTCGACCGCGGCCGGCTTCTCGCCGGTGAAGACCTTCCTCGACGATGGGCGGGCCAGCATCCTGATGGTGCGGCAGGGGTCCGCCCTCACCCCGCCCAACGCTTGAAGATCACGCTGGCGTTGACGCCGCCGAAGCCGAAGCCGTTGGAGAGGGCGTGGTCGAAGGACAGCCGGCGCGCCTCGAGGGCGACCAGGTCGAGGCCGGCGGCGGCTTCGTCGGGCGCCTCCAGGTTGAGGGTGGGCGGGGCGACCTGGTCTCGCAGGGCCAGCACGGTGAAGATGGCTTCCAGCCCGCCGGCGGCGCCGAGCAGGTGGCCGGTGGCGGACTTGGTGGCGCTGATCGCCGGGCTGGCGTCGCCGAACACCGCGCGGATGGCGGCGAGCTCGCCCTTGTCGCCGACCGGGGTCGAGGTGGCGTGGGCGTTCAGGTGGCCGATGGCGGCGGGCTCGAGGCCGGCCTGGGCGAGCGCCATACGCATGGAGCGGGCGGCGCCGTCGCCGTCCTCCGGGCCGGCGGTCAGGTGGTAGGCATCGGCGCTGGTCCCGTAGCCGACCAGCTCGGCGAGGACGATCGCGCCGCGGGCCTGCGCATGTTCGAGCGCCTCGATCACCAGGATGCCGGCGCCCTCGCCCATCACGAAGCCGTCGCGGGCCTGGTCGAAGGGACGCGAGGCCTTTTCCGGCGTGTCGTTGAAGCCGGCCGACAGGGCGCGGGCGGCGGCGAAGGAACCCAGACTGACCCGGTCGATGGTGGCCTCCGCCCCGCCGCAGACGGCGATGTCGACCTCGCCGGCGCGAATCATCCGCGCCGCGTCGCCGATGGCCTGGACCCCGGCGGCGCAAGCGGTGACCGGGGCGCCGATCGGGCCCTTGAAGCCGTGCTGGATCGAGACCCAGCCGGCCGCCAGGTTGGCGAGGAAGGCCGGGACGGTGAAGGGCGACAGGCGACGCACACCCTTCTCGTCGGTGGTGCGCACCGCCTCGGCGATGGCCGGGAAGCCGCCGATGCCGGTGGCGATGACGGTGGCGGTCCGCGCCCTGGCGGCCTCGTCCTGCGGCGCCCAGCCGGACTGGGCGATCGCCTCGTTCGCCGCGCCGATGGCGAGCGCGATGAAGCGGTCCATCTTCTTCTGATCCTTGCCGGAGACCACCGCGTCGAGATCGAAGCCGGCCTCGGGGTCCTCGGCGATCGACAAGACGCGGCCGGCGACCTGGGCGGGCACGTCGGGCGCGAGATCGGCGGGCAGCCGGGTGATCCCGGAGCGGCCGGCCAGCAGGCGGACCCAGGCGGTTTCGGTTCCAACACCCAGGGGCGAGACCACACCCAGGCCCGTGACGACGACACGACGCATCATATTCACCTGTCCGATTGTTCCAGCGCCAGGGCGGCGCGCTCGAGCCGCAGCAGGGCGGCGCGGGTCTCGTGGGCCTTGCCGTCCAGCAGGGCCGCCAAGTCGGCCTGGGCCTTGCGCCAGGCCGGCATGGAGTTTGCGATGAGGGCGCGGCCCGCCTCGGTGATCCGAAGCTTGCGACCGCCGCGCCCGCGCCCGCCGGCGTTGCTGACCAGGCCCCGCTCCTCCAGCAGCTTGAGGTTCCGCAGGACGGCGGAAGGCTCGACGCCGACATCCTCGGCGAGATCGGCGATGGAGCGGTCGTCCTTCCGCGAGATCGCGCCCAGCAGGATGAACTGGGTGATCTGCAGGCCGAGCGGCTTGAGCCGCTGGTTGAAGGCCCGCGTCACCGCCCGCGCGGCCTTGCGGCTGCGATGGCCGAAGCAGAACAGGCTGATGTCGTCGCGCGCCACCATCCTGCATATACAGCTTTATAAATCATGCTGCTACAGGATTTGGGGAGGCCGATGGCCTGCCGCAACGGCGCCTTTCGGCGGGCGCGCGATTGTGATCGCCTGTTCGCCTGACGATGGCGGAGGCCTCCGATGATCGACTGGGATGCGGCGCGG
>CAMFHW010000049.1 GCA_945952175.1 uncultured Phenylobacterium sp.
CGCCCAGACTGAGCGAGGCCCCGATTCCGCCGGTGAACGCGAAGGCGATCCCGCCAACCAGGGCGCAGGCCAGGATCAGCGGGGCGAGACCGGGCGAAGCGCCGAGCGCGATGGCGGCGACGGGCGCGGCGAGCGCCAGGGGCGCGCCGGTGGCCAGCCACTGGCCGAGACACTTCAGTGCGCAGGCGAATTCCAGGGGCAGGGGCGAGAGCGCCAGCAGTTCCAGCGCCCCGTCCTCGTAGTCGCGCTCGAACAGCCGATCGAGGCCCAGCAGGGCGGCGAGCGCCAGGCCGGTCCAGGCCGCGCCGGGGGCGATGGCCGCGAGGCGGGCCGGCTCGGGGCCGGTGGCCAGCGGCAGGAGGGTCGCGACCCCGGCATAGAAGCCGACCGAGACCAGCGGCCCGCCGCCCCGGCCCCAGGCCAGGCTGGTCTCGCGCCTCAGCAGGTCGAAGGCGCGGCTCATCCGCCGACCTCCAGGCCGATCGCGGGGATCGGCAGCGGATCGTGGACCGCGGCCAGGATCAGGCCGCCGGTCTTCAGGTGCTCGGCCATGATCGCGCCCAGCCGGGCGCGCCAGCCGGCGTCGAGCGGGCTGAGCGGCTCGTCCAGCAGCCAGATCGGCCGCGGCGCCGCGATCATGCGGGCGAGCGCCAGGCGCCGCCTCTGGCCGGCCGACAGCCGGCGGACTTCGAGGTCCAGCAAGGCGGTGAGCTCGAATGTCGCGGCGGCGGATCTGGCGGAGGCCTCGTCGCCGCCCATCCAGCGGGTCCAGAAGGCCAGCTCCTCGCGGGCGGTACGCGAGGTCTTCAGCCCATCGAGATGGCCCAGCAGGTGCAGGTCCTCGGCGCGGGCCCGGGCGGGCTCGACGGCGCCGAAGCCGATGGTCCCACGGTCCGGGGCGATCAGGCCGGCGACGGCGCGCAGCAGGCTCGTCTTGCCCGCGCCGTTGCGCCCGGTGAGCGCGCAGGCCTGGCCGGCCTGAAGGGACAGGCTGAGCCCCTCGAACAGCGGCCGCCCGCCCCGGCTGAGCGCCAGGCCCTCGATCTCGAGGCCCAGGCTCACCGGCGCATCCCCCTCGGGAAGGAAGAGAAGCGCGCGCCCTCATGGACTGTAAGGAATCTTGGGGCTATGACGCGCGCGGCCGGCGCCGCCTCGGGGGGCGTACGCGGCGCTGGAGCGGACGCTGTGGGTCCGCTTCGAAAAGCGCGCGATCCCCGAAGCGGTCGATGTGCGGCCGTGAACAGAAGAAGGATCCCCAAAGATGGCGTCTATCGACAGCCTGAAGGCCCGCCGCGAACTGACGGTGGGCGACAAGACCTATGTCTACTACAGCCTTCCCGCCGCGGAGGAAGCCGGTCTCGCCGGTGTTTCGCGTCTTCCGAACTCGATGAAGGTGCTGCTCGAGAACCTGCTGCGCAACGAGGACGGCGACACCGTCAGCCCCGACGACCTGAAGGCGGTCGCCGCCTGGCTGGAGAACAAGGGCGCCGTCGAGCACGAGATCAGCTTCCGCCCGGCCCGCGTGCTGATGCAGGACTTCACCGGCGTTCCGGCCGTGGTCGACCTCGCCGCCATGCGCGACGCCATGACCAAGCTCGGCGCCAATCCCGAGAAGATCAATCCGCTGAACCCGGTCGACCTCGTCATCGACCACTCGGTGATGGTCGACTATTTCGGCACCGCCAAGTCGTTCGGCGAGAACGTCGAGCGCGAATACGAGCGCAATATCGAGCGCTACCGCTTCCTGCGCTGGGGCTCGTCGGCCTTCAACAACTTCCGCGTCGTGCCGCCCGGCACCGGAATTTGTCACCAAGTGAACCTTGAGTACCTTGCACAAACGGTCTGGATCAATTCCGACGAAGGCCCGACCGTGGCCTATCCGGACACCGTGGTCGGCACCGACAGCCACACCACCATGGTCAACGGCCTGGCCGTGCTGGGCTGGGGCGTGGGCGGCATCGAGGCCGAGGCGGCCATGCTGGGCCAGCCGATCCCGATGCTGATCCCCGAAGTCATCGGCTTCAAGCTGACCGGCGCGCTGCCGGACGGCGCCACCGCCACCGACCTGGTGCTGACCGTCACCCAGATGCTCCGCAAGAAGGGCGTGGTGGGCAAGTTCGTCGAATATTATGGCGACGGCATCTCCGGCCTGACCCTGGAAGACCAGGCGACCATCGCCAACATGGCCCCGGAATACGGCGCCACCTGCGGCTTCTTCCCGGTCAGCAAGGCGACCATCGACTATCTGCGCGCCACCGGCCGCGAAGAGGAGCGCGTCCAGCTGGTCGAGGCCTACGCCAAGGCCCAGGGCCTGTGGCATGAGCCGGGCGACGCCGAGCCGGTGTTCACCGACACCCTCGAGCTCGACCTGTCGAGCGTCGTCCCGTCCCTGGCCGGCCCGAAGCGTCCGCAGGACCGCGTGCTGCTGACCGACGCGGCCTCGGAGTTCAACGTCGCGCTCGGCAAGGACTTCGGCAAGGACGGCGTCGGCGAACGGGTCGCCGTCGAGGGCGAGAAGTTCGACGTCGGCAATGGCGACGTGGTGATCGCCGCCATCACCTCCTGCACCAACACCTCCAACCCCTCGGTGCTGATCGCCGCCGGCCTGGTCGCCAAGAAGGCGGTCGAGAAGGGCCTGAAGGTGAAGCCCTGGGTGAAGACCTCGCTGGCCCCCGGCTCGCAGGTGGTCACCGACTATCTGAAGGCCGCCGGCCTGACCAAGAGCCTCGACGCGCTGGGCTTCAACCTGGTCGGCTACGGCTGCACCACCTGCATCGGCAATTCCGGCCCGCTGCCGGAAGCGATCTCGGACGCGGTCAACAAGGGCGACCTGGTGGCCTGCTCGGTGCTGTCGGGCAACCGCAACTTCGAAGGCCGCGTGAACCCCGACGTGCGCGCCAACTACCTGGCCAGCCCGCCGCTGGTGGTGGCCTACGCGCTGGCCGGCTCCATGCTGGTCGACCTCTCGAAGGATCCGATCGGCGAGGGCAAGGACGGCAAGCCGGTCTATCTGAAGGACATCTGGCCGACCTCGGAGGAGGTCGCGGCCCTGCAGCGCAAGCACGTGACGCAGAAGATGTTCGCCACCCGCTATTCCGACGTCTTCAAGGGCGACAAGAACTGGCAGGGCATCAAGGTCGCCGGCGGCCAGACCTACACCTGGGACATGGGCTCCACCTACGTGCAGAACCCGCCCTACTTCCAGGACATGTCGATGGAGCCGTCCGCGGTGACCGACATCGTGGAAGCGCGGATCCTGGGCGTGTTCGGCGACTCGATCACCACCGACCACATCTCGCCGGCCGGCTCGATCAAGGCGACGGCCCCGGCCGGCGTCTATCTGCGTGACCGCCAGGTGCCGACCACGGAGTTCAACTCCTACGGCGCGCGCCGCGGCAACCACGAGATCATGATGCGCGGCACCTTCGCCAACATCCGGATCCGCAACCGCATCACGCCGGACATCGAAGGCGGCGTGACCAAGCACTTCCCGTCGGGCGACACCATGGCGATCTACGACGCCGCCATGCGCTACCAGTCCGAGGGCCGGCCGATGGTCGTGTTCGCCGGCAAGGAATACGGCACCGGCTCGTCGCGCGACTGGGCGGCCAAGGGCACCAAGCTGCTGGGCGTCCGCGCGGTGATCGCCGAGAGCTTCGAGCGCATCCACCGCTCGAACCTGGTGGGCATGGGGGTGCTGCCGCTGCAGTTCACCCAGGAAGGCTGGCAGAAGCTGGGCCTGACCGGTGAGGAGATCGTCACGATCCGTGGCCTCACCGAGCTGTCGCCGCGCCGCCAGCTGACGGTGGAGATGTACCGCCCGTCGGACGGCCGCATCGCCCGCTTCCCGGTCCGCTGCCGCATCGATACGCCGACCGAGCTCGAGTACTTCAAGAACGGCGGCGTGCTGAACTACGTGCTGCGCAACCTCGCCAAGACCGCGTAAGGCCAAAGGGTCCTCCCGCCCCGCGGGCGGGAGGACCCGGTCACACCTTGTTGAACGGTGCTATGGCGGCAAACCCGATTAAGTGCGGCGCGATGCGTGGAGCCCTGTTCGCAAGCCTGATCCTGGCCGCCTGGCCCGCCGTGGCCGCGGCCCGGCAGCCGGTGGTCGTGGAGCTCTACACCGCCCAGGGCTGCGCCTCCTGCGGGGAGGCGAACGCCAATCTCGAGAAGCTGGCCGCCCGGCCCGACGTGCTCGCCCTGACCTTCCCGGTGGACTACTGGGACTATCTCGGCTGGTCCGACACCTTCGCCAAACCCGAATTCACCGAGCGGCAGAAGGCCTATGTGGCCCATCTGCAGCTGCGCGAACCCTATACGCCTCAGGTGGTGGTCGACGGCCGCGCCCAGGCGGGCGGCCTACAGTCCGAGAAGGTCGAGAAGCTGATCGACCAGGCCCAGGCCGCGCCCCATCGCGCGCCCGACTTCGCCTTCATCGGCGACCGGCGCGTGGACGTCGGCTATGGCCCGGCGCCCAAGGCCGGCGCCGAGGTCTGGCTGGTCCGCTACGACCCGCGCGAGCAGGACGTGGTGGTCAAGAAGGGCGACAACCGCGGCCAGACGGTGGAGCACATCAATGTGGTCCGCGAGATCAAGAAGATCGGCGCCTGGCGCGGCAAGCCCGCCGCCTTCCGCATGCCGCCGGCCCGCGAGGAGGGCCTGGCGACCGCGATCCTGGTCCAGGCGCCCGGTGGGCGGGTGATCGGGGTCGGGCGCATGAAGGCTCCGGCGCCGCGCGCCGCGCCGGCCGAGCGCTGAGCTCCAGGCGGAGGGATTCCGGGCCCAGAAACAACGAAGCCCGTGCGGGTGGGGATCCGCACGGGCGACACGTTGGAGGAAGAACCGTCGGCTGACCGAAGCCCGCGATCCAGGGGGGCTGGGGGGGCTGTTCAGGATCCGGGACCAGCAAGGTTCCGATCAACCGACGATCTCAATATCGGAGGGGGATCAGGCGCGCGCTGGACCGAAATAAGGTCATTTCACGGCGCAGATTGCACATCCCGCGCGCCTGAAACCGATGCGCACGCAATTGTCCGCGCCCCGATTTTGGGTCTAACCTGCCGCCAATGGCTTTCGATCCGCCGTACCAGACCGTACGGGAGCCCCAGGTCTTCTTCGACCGCCGGGAGCTGACCCGCATCCTCAACCTCTATGGCCGCATGGTTTCGGCGGGCGAATGGCGCGACTACGCCATCGACGGCCTGGCCGACGCCTGCGTCTTCTCGATCTTCCGGCGCGCCTCCGAGGCGCCGGCCTACCGGATCGAGAAGCGGCCGGCGCTCGCGCGGCGGCAGGGGGCCTGGGCCGTGATCGGCGAGGGCGGCATGGTCCTCAAGCGCGGCCACGAGCTGGAGCAGGTGCTCAGCGTCTTCGAGAGCCGCCGTTTTCGGGTGGTGGAGTAGCGCCGGCCTGTTCCTCTCCCGCTTGCGGGAGAGGCTAGGTGAGGGCCTTTCCGAACCGCAGTCGCGACTACGCCGCCGAGCCATCCCCCTCACCTGACCTCTCCCCCGAAGACAGGGGAGAGGAATTCAACGAAAAAGCCCCGCCGGTCGCCCGGCGGGGCTCTTCGTTTCGATTCCGGACCGCTTTAGCGGCGGTTGCCCAGGAAGCTGAGCAGGAATTGGAACAGGTTGATGAAGTTGATGTAGAGCGTCAGCGCGCCGAAGTTGGTGGCCACGCCCATCGCCTGGCCGTCGCCGCCGAGCTGGTAGTACATCATCTTCAGGCGCTGGGTGTCGTAGGCGATCAGCCCCGAGAAGATCAGCACGCCCAGCACGTTGACGATGAACGAGATCGCCGCCAGGTGCAGGAACATGTTGACCAGGCTGGCCACGATCAGGCCGATCACGCCCATGATCAGGAAGGTGCCGAAGCCGGTCAGGTCCTTCTTGGTGGTGTAGCCGATCAGCGACAGGCCGCCGAACGCCGTCGCGGTCACCAGGAAGGTCGTCGCGATCGAGGCGCCCGTATAGACCAGCACGACCACGCCCAGCGAGGCGCCGATCAGGCTGACGATGGTCCAGTACAGCGCCCCGGCGCTGCGCGCCGTCGGGTTGCGGAGCAGGAAGCTGGAGCCCAGCAGGATGACCAGCGGCGCGAACGCCACGACCATGCCGAGCAGGCTGTAGCCGACCCGGTCGCCCTGCACGTTGAACATCAGGTCCCGCACCGGCGGATAGGAGCCGGTCACGAAGGCCAGCGCCGCCGAGAGGACGAGGCCCAGCGCCACCTTGTTGTAGACGCCGAGCATGAAACTGCGAAGGCCCGCGTCCACCGACATGTCGGCGCGGTCGGCGGGGACCGAGCGCGTATAGCCGCGGTTGAAGTCGCTCATCTGAGCAAAGCCCTTTTCAAGACGCCCCAATCGGGCGCAGCCCAGAATATCGTTGGGCTTGATGGCTTTCGCAAGGCATACGCGTATGACATCGCGTGGTCGTCGTTCAGTTTCAGGTAGAGTCATGATCCGCCTGTTCGCCGCCCTGGCCATTCCCGAAGAGATCGCCGAGGGCCTGGCCCGCCGCCAGAACGGCTTGCCCGGCGCCCGCTGGCGGCCGCTCGAGGCCTTCCACATCACGCTGCGGTTCTTCGGCGACCTGCGCGAGGACGTGGCCGCCGATGTCGACACCGAGCTGTCCACGATCAGCGGCGAGCGGTTGAACCTGGAGCTGGCCGGCGTGGGCGCGTTCGGCGAGGCCGAGGACATCCACGCCGTCTGGGCGGGCGTCGAGGAGGACTCCGCCCTGCGCCACCTGGCCAAGTCCTGCGAGACGGGCGCCCGCCGCGCCGGCCTGGCCGCCGACAAGCGCAGCTACCGCCCGCACGTGACGCTGGCCTATCTGCGCCGGCCCGATCCGGACCGCGTGGCCCATTGGATCCAGGCCAACAACCTGCTGCACTCCCCGCCGTTCAGCCTCGACCGCTTCGGCCTCTATTCCAGCTGGCAGACCGACGAGGGGTCGAGATACCGCCTGGAGCGGGAATATCCGCTGGGGTGACACAAGGGCGAGGATGACGGGCGCTTCTGAACGCCGCCGCGTTCCTCACGCCCGGTGATGCACCGCCTCTTCCTCGGCGAGCGGCTTGTCGAGGCGGTGGACCATCTCCTTGGGCACGACCTGCCAGAACTTCGGCAGGTAGAGATCCCAGTCGCGCAGGACGCCGGCGGCGAAGGCCGAACCCGTCTCGCGCACATGTTCTTCGACCAGGGCCTTGAGCTCGGCTTCCCAATGCCGCGTGCCGATCCGCTGCGCCACCACGCTGTCGCGGTTCAGCATCGGCGCGAAGCGATCGTGCAGGTCGAGCACATAGGCCATGCCGCCGGTCATGCCGGCCGCGAAGTTGAAGCCCACGGGGCCCAGGATCACCGCGCGGCCGCCGGTCATGTATTCCAGCCCATTGGCGCCGCAGCCCTCGACGACGGCGACGGCGCCGGAGTTGCGGACGCCGAAGCGCTCGCCCGCCACGCCGGCCGCGAACAGCCGACCCGAGGTCGCGCCATAGAGCACGGTGTTGCCCAGGATGGCGTTCTGCTCGGGCGCGGCGAGCTGGGTCGCCGGCCGCACGATCAGGGTCGCGCCCGAGAGGCCCTTGCCGACATAGTCGTTGGCCTCGCCGGTCAGCTCGATGCGCAGGCCCTGGACGGCGAAGGCGCCCAGGCTCTGGCCGGCCGAGCCCTTGAGCTGGACGGTCAGATGGCCCGGCGCGAGGCCGGTCATGCCGAACTTGCGCACGATGTGCGAAGAGGTCCGCGAGCCGATGGCGCGGGCCGTGTTCCGCACCGTGTAGGTGAGCTGCATCTTCTCGCCCCGCTCCAGCAGGGGCGCGGCGTCGCGGACGATCTGGGCATCCAGGGTGTCGGGCACCTCGTTGCGGCCCTCGACCGTGCAGTAGGGGGCGTTGTCGCCGGGGTCGGCCTTGACCAGCAGGGGGTTGAGGTCGAGGTCGTCCAGGTGCTCGCCGCCGCGGGAGACCTGCCGCAGCAGGTCGGTGCGTCCGACGATCTCGCGCAGCGCGCGGAAGCCCAGCCCGGCCAGGATCTCGCGCACCTCCTCGGCGATGAAGGTGAAGAGGTTGATCACCTTCTCGGGGCTGCCGCTGAACCTGGCGCGCAGGGTCTCGTCCTGGGTGCAGACCCCCACCGGGCAGGTGTTGGAATGGCACTGGCGCACCATGATGCAGCCCATGGCGATCAGGCTGGCCGTGCCGATGCCGAACTCCTCGGCGCCCAGCATGGCGGCGATCACCACGTCGCGGCCGGTGCGGATGCCCCCGTCCGTGCGCAGCATCACCGAGTGGCGCAGGTTGTTCAGCGTCAGGACCTGGTTGGCCTCCGAAAGCCCCATCTCCCATGGGCCGCCGGCATACTTGATCGAGGTCTGGGGCGAGGCGCCGGTGCCGCCGACATTGCCCGAGATCAGGATCACGTCGGCCTTGGCCTTGGCCACGCCGGCGGCGATGGCGCCGATGCCGGTCATGCCGACCAGCTTCACGCAGACCCGGGCTTCCGGGTTGATCTGCTTCAGGTCGTAGATGAGTTGGGCCAGGTCCTCGATCGAATAGATGTCGTGGTGCGGCGGCGGACTGATCAGCATCACGCCGGGCGTGGCGTGGCGCAGCCGGGCGATCAGCTCGGTGACTTTGAAGCCGGGCAGCTGGCCGCCCTCGCCGGGCTTGGCGCCCTGGCTGACCTTGATCTCGATCTCACGGCACTGGTTCAGGTATTCGGCGGTGACGCCGAACCGGCCGGACGCGATCTGCTTGACCGCCGAATTGGGGTTGTCGCCATTCGGCAGGGGCTTGTAGCGCGCGGAGTCCTCGCCGCCCTCGCCGGAGACGCTCTTGGCCCCGATCCGGTTCATGGCGATGTTCAGCACCCCGTGCGCCTCGGGGCTGAGCGCGCCCATGCTCATGCCGGGCGTCAGGAAGCGCTTCCGGATCTCGTTGACGCTCTCGACCTCGTCGAGGCCGACCGGCTTGGCGGTCGAGCGCCAGGCCAGCAGGTCGCGCAGCTGGATCTGCGGCATGCGGCCCATGCCTTCGGAAAAGCGCCTGTAGATCCCGTAGTCGCCACTGTCGCAGGCGGCCTGCAGCGTGTGGATCATCCGCGCCTCGAAGGCGTGGCTCTCGCCGGCGCGGCGGGCCTTATAGAAGCCGCCGACCGGCAGGCTCAGCGCCGCCGGGTCCCAGGCCCTGCGATGCAGTTCGAGCGCCTTGGTCTCCAGGCCGCCCAGGCCGATGCCGGAGATGCGCGACGGCATGCCGGGGAAGAACTCGGCGACCAGGGCGCGGGAGATGCCGACGGCCTCGAAGTTGTAGCCGCCGCGATAGGCCGAGATCACCGAGATGCCCATCTTGGCGATGATCTTCAAAAGGCCGCCCTCGATGGCGTGCTTGAAGTTCAGGCAGACGTCGCGCAGCGACAGCTCGCCGGCTAGGCCGCGCTCCAGCCGGTCCTGGAAGCTCTCCTGGGCCAGGTAGGCGTTCACCGCCGTCGCGCCCACCCCGACCAGCACCGCGAAATAGTGGGTGTCGAGGCATTCGGCCGAGCGGACGATGATCGAGACGTAGGACCGCAGGCCCTTGGACACGAGCCAGGAGTGGACGCCGCCGGTCGCCAGGATCATCGGCAGGGCCACGCGGTCCGGACCGCAGGCCTCGTCGCTCAGCACGATGGTGGCGCAGCCGCGCAGGGCCGCGTCCTCCGCCTCGGCGCGGATGCGGTCGAGATTGGCGCGCAGGGCGTCGCCGGGCCGGGCCTCCGCGGCCGGGATCGGCATGGTGGCGTCGATGACGGCGATGTTCCGCGCCCCGATCTGCTCGACCAGGCGGTGGTACATGCCGGTGGTCAGGACCGGGCTCTCCAGCACGAAGACGTCGGTCTGGGTCTCGTCCTGGGCCAGGATGTTGCCGAGGTTCTTGAACCGGGTCTTCAGGCTCATCACCGCCGTCTCGCGCAGGCTGTCGATCGGCGGGTTGGTCACCTGGCTGAAGTTCTGGCGGAAGAAGTGCGACAGCGGCCGGTACTGGTCGGACAGCACCGCCAGCGGCGCATCGTCGCCCATCGAGCCCACCGCCTCCTTGGCGTCCTCGATCATGGGGGCGAGGATCAGCTCCAGGTCTTCCAGGCTCATGCCCGCGGCGGCCTGGCGGCGCACCAGCTCCTCGCGGCCATAGGCGCGGGGCTCCGGCCCCTCGCCGATCAGCGGTTCGAGGTCGAGGATGTTGCCCAGCCACTGGTCGTAGGGATGCAGGCTGGCCAGCCGGTCGATGATCTCCTCCTCGCCGTAGAGGCGGCCCTCGGCGAGGTCGACGGCGAGCATGCGGCCCGGCGCGATGTGGGCCTTGCGCACGATGCGGCTCTCGTCCACGCGGCACATGCCGGCCTCGGAGCCCATGATCAGCAGGCCGTCGTCGGTATAGGTGACGCGCAGCGGACGCAGGCCCGAACGGTCCTTGCCGGCCACCACCCAGCGGCCGTCGGTGGCGCAGACCGCCGCCGGCCCGTCCCACGGCTCCATCACCGCGTTGCAGTAGGAATAGAGCGCCCGGTGCTCGGGCTTGATGGTCTCGGCCGAGCGCGCCTGCCAGGCCTCGGGGATCAGCAGGGTCTTGGCCATGGGCGCGTCGCGGCCGGCGCGGACCAGGACCTCGAAGGTGTTGTCCAGCGCCGCGGAGTCCGAGCCGCCCGGCTGGATCACCGGCTTCACGTCGTCGCCCATCTCGCCGAAGGCGTCGGCGGCCATGCGGATCTCGTGGCTCCGCATCCAGTTGGCGTTGCCCTTCAGCGTGTTGATCTCGCCGTTGTGGGCCAGCATGCGGAACGGCTGGGCCAGCCGCCATTCCGGGAAGGTGTTGGTGGAATAGCGCTGGTGGAAGATCGCCACCGCGGCGGCGAATCGCGCGTCGGTCAGGTCGGGATAGAACTCGTCGATGTGCTCGGCGAGGAACATGCCCTTGTAGATCAGCGACTTGGCCGACAGCGAGCAGATGTAGAAGTGCTGGATATTGGAGGCGGCGACGCGCTTCTCGATGCGCTTGCGGCAGATGAACAGGGCGCGCTCCAGCGCCTCGCCCTCCAGTCCCTTGGGCGGCGAGAGCATGATCTGCTCGATCTCGGGGCGGGTGGCGTTGGCCTTCTCGCCGATCACCGAGGTGTCGACCGGCACCTGCCGCCATCCATAGATGTAGAAGCCGAACCGCAGGGCCTCGGCCTCGACGATGGTCCGCGCCGTCTCCTGGGCGGCGAGGTCGGTGCGCGGCAGGAAGACCTGGCCCACGGCGATCGGGCCGGGGCGCAGCTTGTGGCCGATGGCGGCCACCTGGTCGGCGAAGAAGTCCTGCGGCACGGACACCAGCACGCCGGCGCCGTCGCCGGTCTTGCCGTCGGCGTCGACCGCGCCCCGGTGCCAGACGCTCTTCAGCGCGCGGATGGCGAGTTCGACCACCTCGCGGCGCGGCTTGCCGTCGAGAGCGCAGACCAGGCCCACGCCGCAGGCGTCCCGCTCCATCGACGGATCGTAGGCGCCGCCGGCCATCAGCCGTTCGCGGTTCGCCAGGTAATGTTCGAGATCGAAGCCCATGTCGGTCACTCCGCCGCCATCAGGGCGGGCTGGCTGAGATAGCGGTGGATGGCGTCGGCGGCGTCGCGGCCGTCGCGGATCGCCCAGACCACCAGCGAGGCGCCGCGCACGATGTCGCCGGCGGCGAACACACCCGGGATCGAGGTCATCATGCTGCGGAAGTCGGCCTTGACCGTGCCCCAGCGCGAGACGGCGAGGTCCGGCGCGCCGAAGGCCTCCTGCAGGTTCTCGGGATCGAAGCCCAGGGCCTTGATCACCAGGTCGGCCGGCAGGTCGAAATCGGCGCCGGGAACCTCCTCGGGCGCCTGGCGGCCGCCGGCGTCGGGCGGGCCCAGGCGCATGCGCGCGGCGCGGACGCCCTGCGCGCGGGAGGCCTCTCCGGTGACGGCGCGGGGCGCGGCCAGCCATTCGAAGACCACGCCCTCTTCCTCGGCATGCGAGACCTCGCGCGCCGAGCCCGGCATGTTGGCGCGGTCGCGGCGATAGAGGCAGGTCACCGAGGTCGCCCCCTGGCGCACGGCGGTGCGGACGCAGTCCATGGCGGTGTCGCCGCCGCCGACCACCACCACCGACTTTCCCGCCGCGTCGAGCACGCCGGAGTCGAAGTCTGGGACCTCGTCGCCGAGGCCCTTGCGGTTGGAGGCGATCAGGTAGTCGAGGGCCGGCGTCACCCCGGCCGAGCCCGCGCCGGGGACCACCAGGTCGCGGGCTGCATAGACGCCGGTGGCGATCAGGACGGCGTCGTGGCGCTCGCGCAGCCCGGCGAGGCTGGCGTCGCGGCCGACCTCGAAGCCCAGGCGGAATTCGATGCCGCCGGCGGCCAGGCGTTCCGTGCGGCGCGCCACCACCTCCTTCTCCAGCTTGAAGCCGGGGATGCCATAGATCAGCAGCCCGCCGGCCCGGTCGTGGCGGTCGTAGATGGTGACGGCGTAGCCGGCCTCGCGCAGCTTCTCGGCGGCGGCCAGACCGGCCGGGCCGGCGCCGATGATCCCCACCGAACGGCCCTGATCCGGGCCCGCGGCCAGCGGGGCGACCCAGCCCTGCTCCCACGCCTTGTCGGTCAGGTAGCGTTCGACGGCGCCGATCGTCACCGTGCCGTGACCTGACTGCTCGATAGTGCAGGAGCCTTCGCACAGCCGGTCCTGCGGGCAGATGCGGCCGCAGACCTCGGGCATGGAATTGGTCGCCTGGGAAAGCTGGTAGGCCTCCTCCAGCCGGCCCTCGGCGGTCATCCGCAGCCAGTCGGGGATGTTGTTGTGCAGCGGACAGTGGGTCTGACAGAACGGGATGCCGCATTGCGAACAGCGCGAGGCCTGCTCGGCCGCCTTGGCGTCGATGAAGTCGGCATAGATCTCGTGGAAGTCGCCCGCGCGCGCATCGGCCGCGCGCTTGCGGGGCGTGACCCGCTCCACCGTCGTGAACTTCAGCATCCGCTCGGCCATGGCCGTCTCCCGCGCCCGAACGCCGGGCCGGACGCCTGTAGCGGATTTTCAGGGGCCTCGAAATGTCATGGTCAAATATATGGACCAAATGAATCTCAGGAGCCGCTTTCAGCGTCACTCGCGTGACGCGTCGTGCTGAAATAAGTCCCTAAAGTGGATGAACTCCACATTTACCCTGAATGGCGTCCTGATCGCCTCGTCCCACAGCCCTGCGGAGCCCCCCGTGAACGACTGGATCAACGCTCTCATCCTCGGGATCATCGAAGGGTTGACCGAGTTCATCCCGGTCTCCTCGACGGGCCATCTGCTGCTGGCCAAGACCTTGATGGGCCTGCCGGACGGCTTCTGGGACACCTTTGCGGTGCTGATCCAGTTCGGGGCGATCCTGGCCGTGGTGGCGCTCTATTTCGGCCGGCTGTGGAAGGTGCTCATCGGCCTTCCGAACGATCCGGGCGCACGTTGGTTCGCCTTCTCGGTGATCCTGGCCTTCGTCCCCAGCGCCGTGATCGGCTTCGCCCTGCACGACTTCATCAAGCAGGTGCTGTTCGAGAGCCCGAAGGTGATCTGCGTCTCGCTGATCCTCGGCGGGGTCGTGCTGCTCGGTATCGACCGTTGGGCGCCCGAGCCCACCCAGCACGACGCCATGAAGCTGAACTGGATGACCGCGATCCTGGTGGGCGTGGCCCAGACCGTGGCCATGATCCCCGGCGTCTCGCGCTCTGGCGCCACCATCGTCGGCGCGATGCTGATGCGGGTGGAGAAGCGGGCCGCGGCCGAATTCTCCTTCTTCCTGGCCATCCCGACCATGGCCGGCGCCACGGCGCTCGACGCCTGGAAGAGCCGCCACGACATCGACATGAGCCACGCCGGCATCATCGCCTTCGGCTTCGTGGTCAGCTTCGTGGTCGGCTACATC
>CAMFHW010000050.1 GCA_945952175.1 uncultured Phenylobacterium sp.
ACGAGCGCCTCGTCGCGTTCAAGCTCTGAACCCAATTCCGCTCATCCCCGCGAAAGCGGGGATGAGCGGTGGAGGGCGTATCTTCCTATCCCGCTAAGCGCCCAATACCCCGACGGAGTCCCCTTGGCCCTCTCACGACGCGACCTGATAGTGACCGCCTCCGTCGCCGCCGCGACATTTGCCGCCCAAGGATCCATGGCCGCGCCAACAGCCCCCGCCCGCCCCCGCGCCCGTGATCTGGGCGTCGCGCCCGGCGTCTTCCCGCCCGGCTCGCTGAACGCCATCACCGATGTCGGCGACATCCGCGTCGGCCAGGTCACATTGATCGAGGGCGCCAGTGTCCGAACCGGGGTCACCGCCATCGCCGCACACGGCGGCAACCTGTTCCAGGACAAGGTCCCGGCGGGCTTCGCCCAGGGCAACGGCTTCGGCAAGTTCGCCGGCACGACCCAGGTGATCGAACTCGGCGAGCTGGAGACTCCGATCATTCTGACCAACACGCTCTCGGTCCCCGAGGGTATGGCCGGAGCCGTCGAGTGGACGCTCGCCCAGCCGGGCAACGGCGAGGTCCGCTCGGTCAACGCCGTGGTCGGCGAGACCAATGACGGCTACCTCAACGACATCCGTGGCCGCCACGTCACCAAGGACCACGTCAAGACCGCCATCGCCGCCATGGCCCGCGGGCCGGTGGCGGAGGGGTGCGTCGGCGCCGGCACGGGCACCCAGTGCTTCCACTGGAAGGGCGGCATCGGCACGAGCTCCCGCGCGCTCCCCGCTGCGCTCGGCGGCTGGAAGCTCGGCGTCCTCGTCCAGACCAACTATGGCGGCGTCCTGCAGGTCGGCGGCGCGCCGGTCGGCGTCGAGCTGGGCAAGTTCGAGTACCAGGACTTCGTCGAGCGCCACCGGGCCGACGGCTCCTGCGTGATGATCGTCGCCACCGACGCCCCGCTATCGGACCGCAACCTCGCCCGCCTGTCCCGCCGCGCCCTGTTTGGCCAGGCCCGGACCGGCTCGTCCTTCTCCAACGGCTCGGGGGACTACGCCTTCGCCTTCTCGACCCACGAGGGTGTCCGCCGCACGCCGGAGCGCCGCAAGGGCCAGGCCGCCTACCAGGACCTCGCCAACGACTATGTCTCGCCGCTCTTCCAGGCGGTGATCGAGGCCACCGAGGAGGCCCTGCTCAACGCCCTCTTCCAGGCCACCACCACGGTCGGCGTCGACGGCCACAAGCTGGAAGCCATCGACCCCGCCTCCGTGAAGAAAATCATCGACGCCCACAGGCTGGCGGTCGGCTAGGCGCGGCGATCCATCAGCACCGCCCGGCCCCAGGGCGTGTCCTGCGGGCCGGAGACAAAGACGAACCCCGCCTTCTCGAAGGCGCGGCGGGCTGCCGCGTTGTCGGGGTTCGGGTCGATCCCCATGGCCGGCACGCCCTGCGCGAACAGGCGGTCCACGTGCTGGCGCACGAACCGCGCCCCATGGCCCAGCCCGAGCATGTCGGCCTCGCCGATATAGACATCCATGCCTCGCGCCCCGGCGGGTAGGTAGTCGAACGGATGCGGGCTCCAGGCGTGGACCGCGTAGTCCTGGATGAAGGCGAAGGGCCGCCCGCCCTCCTCGACCACCCACATCGCGATTCGCGGGTCCGAAAGCTTCTCGTCCTCCGGCTCGACCTCCGGATCGCCCCACCACCGCCGCACATGCGCCTGTTCGCGCCAGCCGCGGACCAGGGCAAGGTCGTCCCGCGTCATCGGCCGGACAAGGTAGGCGTCTCTCATCCCGCCACGCTCCCGCAGCTTCGCGTCCCGGGCAATCCGAATCGGCGCTAGCTTTAGGCTCGGGGAGGCCGCCATGACCCACGCCTGGATGATCCCGCAGCGGGAGTACGACCGCCAGCTCAGCCGGCGCGGAAGACTTCACGCCTTCGAGACCCTGGCGCCCGAGCGCACCGCTCTCGTGGTGGTGGACATGGTCCCCTTCTTCACCGCCGAGAACGCCTATTGCCGAGGCGTCCTTCCGGCGATCAACGCGCTCGCCGATGCGTTGCGCGAGGCTGGCGGCGCGGTCGCCTGGGTCCTGCCCTCCAGCGAGGAGCCCTTCCCCGAACTGGCCCGCGAGTTCTTCGGCGAGACGGTCGCGAAGGTCTACCAGGCCTCCGGCGGCGACGGCGACCTGCCCGACCGTCTCTGCCCCGAGCTCGACCACCGGCCGGGCGATCTCTTCGTCGAGAAGACCGGCCCCAGCGCCTTCTTTCCCGGCCGCTGCCTCCTGCCCGATCATCTGGCCGAACGCGGGATCGACACGGTGGTCGTCACGGGCACCGTCACCAATGTCTGCGTCGAGAGCACGGCGCGGGACGCCCGCACCCTGGGCTATCGGGTGATCCTGGCCGCCGACGGCTGCGCCACGGTCAATGACGCCATGCACAACGCCACCCTGACCACGGTCTACCGCTCGTTCGGCGACGTGCGCCCGACCGCCGAGATCCTCGGCCTGATCGCCGCCCGCCCTTCCAACGCCTCCTGAGCGCGCTATCTTGGGTCCATAGGGAGCCCAGGAACATGTGCCGCAACATCAAGACGCTCTACAATTTCGAGCCGCCGGCCACGGACGACGAGGTCCACGCCGCCGCCCTGCAGTTCGTCCGCAAGATCTCGGGCTTCAACACGCCGTCGAAAGCCAACGCAGCGGCCTTCGACGCCGCCGTGCATGCCGTGGCCCATGCCGGCCGCCACCTGCTCGACGCCCTGGAGACCAACGCCCCGCCGCGCGATCGAGAGGTCGAGGCGGCCAAGGCCCGCGGGCGCAACGTCCAACGCTTCGGCCCTCGCGCCACCGCCTGAACGGCGCCCCAGCTTTTCTGGGCTGGCGGCCGCGCCGCCGGTCCCCACATCCCTTTTCGACCTGACCCATTGATCGGCCGCGGCCGTCCCGGAGCCTGCAGACAGATGACCGAAACCCCCGCCGAGTACGTGCCGCCCAAGGTCTGGACCTGGAACAAGGAGAGCGGCGGCCGCTTCGCCGCCATCAACCGCCCGATCGCCGGCCCGACCCATGAGAAGGAGCTGCCGGTTGGCCGCCATCCCTTCCAGCTCTATTCGCTGGCCACGCCCAACGGGGTGAAGGCGACGGTGATGTTCGAGGAGCTGCTGGAGGCCGGCCATCCCGCCGAATACGACGGCTGGCTGCTGACCATCGGCGGCGACCAGTTCGGCTCCGGCTTCGTCGCCATCAACCCGAACTCCAAGATCCCGGCCCTGGTCGACCGCAGCGGCGAAAAGCCGTTCCGCATCTTCGAGTCCGGCGCGATCCTGGTCCACCTCGCCGAGAAGTTCGGGGCCTTCCTGCCGACCGATCCCGCCAAACGCGCCGAGACCCTGAGCTGGCTGTTCTGGCAGATGGGCAGCGCGCCCTTCCTGGGCGGCGGCTTCGGCCACTTCTACGCCTATGCGCCGACCAAGATCGAATACGCCATCGACCGCTACGCGATGGAGGTGAAGCGCCAGATGGACGTGCTGGACCGCCAGCTGGCCGACAACAGGTTCATCGCCGGCGACGAGTACACGATCGCCGACATCGCCATCTGGCCCTGGTACGGCGGCATGGCCAAGGGCGTGCTCTACGAGGCCGGCGAGTTCCTGGCGGTCCACGAGTACAAGCACCTCAATCGCTGGGCCGACGAGGTCGCCCAGCGCCCCGCGGTGCAGCGCGGCCGCATGGTCAACCGCACCTGGGGCGAGCCCTCCACCCAGCTCCGCGAGCGCCATGAGGCCAGCGACTTTGAACTGAAGACGGCGGACAAGCTGCAGACGGCGGCGAAGTAGGACCGCTGGATGTTCAGTTCCGAGTCAGGTGGACAGGGGCGAGCCCGAAGCGTTCAGGCTCATCCGCCCAGGCCTTGCGGATGGCTTCGTAGGGCGTGAGGCCGCAGGGTCTTCAGCCGCTTGGCGACGTTGTAGGCGCCCTGGCCCGCGACAAGCATGCCGCGCTCGAGGACATCTTCGAGATGCAGGCCCCCAAGGCCTTCCCGGTCCAGATTGGATGGAAGCCTGAGGTCTAGGGCGCCGCCGCGCGGGCGTCCTCGAACACCGGGCCCCGCGCCATCGACCGCGCGAACTGCATCATCAGCATCTGGTCGCCCCCGGCCGCGAAGGCGGTCGGCCCGGTGTCGTGCCACAAGTGGTCGCGCACGGCCTGGGGGATCGCCTCGGCGGGCGAGAACGGATAGGCGTTCATCAGCTCGGCGAAGGTCGCGTCGTCGGCCTCGATGTCGCCCGACAGGTCGCCGACCCGCTCCAGCAGGCACTTGCACGCCACCGGCGTGCCGCTGGTGTCGCGCAGGCAGGTCATGATCAGGCCGTCGACCACCTCGGCGCGCTGGCGCACCACCCCGTTGAGGATCGCGAACACGAAGGTGCCGGACTCGCTGTCCGCCCCCACCGAGAACAGCTGGTGCTGCTGGGCCAGCGCCCATCCATGGAACCGCACGTGGAAGATCCCGAGCGTGAAGGTCATGGCCCCGGTCGCGGTCTTGCGCAGCACCACGTGGTCATGGACGAACTGGCCGGGCATCTCCGACGATGGCCGCGTTGACCGCCAGAACCCCTCATAGTCGGCGCCGCGCACCCCGTCCGACGCGACCGGCTGCTTCAGCAGGTTGAGCGGGAACAGGTCCTGCGCGCCCTGGGCCCCGGTCTCCGGGCTCGGGATGGAGACGCCGAACTGGGCGGCGAGGTCGTCGAGCCCTCGGTCCCAGTCGTGCATGGTGAAGCCGGGCTGGCGTCGGGCGATCGCCTGGGTCAGCCGCGCCAGGTTCTGCGACCCGGGCGTCACCGCGCCCGAACACCAGCGCCCGACCAGTGACTTGTCGACCCCGAGGTCCGCGGCGAACCGTCCCCGGCTGATGGAAAGCGCCTTCAGGACAAGCGAAAGGCGAGCGGCGAAGGGACGGTCCTGCATCGCTGGACACTGGCGTGCAGGTTCTGGTTGCGCAAGGTCAATGCAACGGTTGCAGCGGCCGCCGTCCGGGAATGCATCTTCGCGCGGCCCCGCCAACCCTGGAGATACGGCGAAGATCGAGCCTCGGGGCGGCCCGAGGCCCGTTTCGCAACCAAGCATCCAAGGGGCCCAATCTTGAAAAACCTGACCATCGCGGCGGCCCTCGCCGCCGCCACCACCGCCATCGCCTTGCCCGCCTCCGCGGCCGAGCTCGTACACAACGGCGGCTTCGAGGACCCCGCCGGGTTCGACGCCGGCTGGAGCTATTCGGTCAGCTCCACGCTCGGCATCCAGATCTCGCCGACCGTGGGCCATTCCGGCCTGGCCGCGGCGATGTTCACGGCGTCGTACGAAGTCTATTCCGACGTGCTCTACCAGACCCTGGATACAGTGGCTGGCCAGACCTACAACGTCTCCTACTGGCTCGCTGGCCAGACCACCGCGCCGGCGCCAACCCACTTCCGCGTGACCTTCGGCTCGCAGATCGTCGACAACCTGATCGACTCCGCCAACTTCGGCTACACGAACCTGGGCGGCAGCTTCGTCGCCACCTCCGACAGCACCATCTTGAAGTTCGAGGGCTTCAACACGCTCGGCCTCTACCTGCTCGACGACGTCTCGGTCACCGGCCCCACGGCCGCGATCCCCGAGGGCCCCGGCCGGGGTGTCCCCGAACCCGCCACCTGGGCGATGATGCTGCTGGGCTTCGGCGTCCTCGGCGCGACCCTGCGCCAGCGCCGCGCGACGCCCGGCCTGGCGGCCCGCTAGAGCCAATTCGGGACGCCGACCGCCTGTCGTCCCCGGGCGGCGGCCGGCGTCTCCGCGGGCGCCCCCTCCTTGCCGCATCGATTCGACGCTAGGCTCCCGCCCAGCCAAGGAGCCGCCATGCGACCCAATCCACTGCGCGATATCTGGGCCGAGGGGCGGCCGGTGCTAAACGGCTGGTGCAGCGTCGGCTCGCCCTTCATCGCCGAGGCCTTCGCTAACTGCGGCTGGGATTCGGTGACGATCGACGTCCAGCACGGCCTGATCGGCTATGCCGAGATGCTGGCCATGTTGCAGGCGGTGAACGCCTCCGGGGTCGGGACCATCGTGCGCGTGCCCTGGAACGCGCCGTGGGAAGCCATGAAGGCCCTCGACGCCGGCGCCTCGGCCATCATCTGCCCGATGATCAACGACGCGGCCGAATGCCGGGCCTTCGTCGAGGCCTGCCGCTATCCGCCGGACGGCTATCGCAGCTTCGGCCCGACCCGCGCGGCCCTGGTGGGCGGCGCCGACTATGCGTCGGAGGCCAACCGCCACGTGGTCACCCTGGCCATGATCGAGACCCGTGCGGGCCTCGACAATGTGGACGAGATCACCGCCACGCCGGGCCTGGACGGGATCTATATCGGCCCGTCGGACCTGTCGCTCGCCCTCGGCGGCGCGCCGGACCAGGACAGCCAGGACCCGATGCGCCTGGCCGCCTTCGACCGCATCCTTGCGGCCTGCAAGGCGCACGGGCTGAAGACCGGCGTCCACACGACCAGCATCGCCTATTCGCAGGCGATGATCGAACGCGGCTTCGACCTGGTCACGGTCGGCGCCGACCTGGGCTACCTGATGCGCGCCCGCCGCGAGGCCGCGGAGATGCGCGCCTGGCTGGAGAAGCGCGCCTAGTCGGCCTTCGGCTTGAATGGCGCCGGGACCCGCCCGCCGCCCTGGCGGGCGAACATCCAGCCGGGATATTCCGCCGGCAGCTCGCTGACCTCGTCGAGCCGAGCCATCTCCTCGGGCGTCAGGGTCAGGTCGACCGCGGCCAGGTTGTCGTCGAGCTGCTCGACGGTCTTCGCGCCGATGATGACGCTCATCACGTGCGGCTTGGCGAGCAGCCAGGCCAGGGCCACGCGGGCCACGGAGGTCCCATGCGCCTCGCCGATCTCGCGCATCACCTCGACGCAGGCCCAGGCGCGGTCCTTCTCGACCGGCGGGAAGTCGAAGGTGGTGCGCCGCGCGCCCTCGGGATTGTTGGAGCCCGGCCCGAACTTTCCGGACAGGAGGCCACCCGCCAGCGGCGACCAGACCATCAAGCCCAGCTTCTCGGAGGTCAGCATCGGCACGAGCTCGCGCTCAAGATCGCGGCCGGCGATCGTGTAGTAGGCCTGCAAGGTCTCGAAGCGCGCATAGCCCTTGGCCTCGGAGAGCCCCAGCGCCTTGGCGATCTTCCACGCGGCCCAGTTCGACACGCCCACATAGCGGACCATCCCCTGGCTCACGAGGTCGTCCAGCGCCCGCAGGGTCTCGTCGATCGGCGTGACCGTGTCGTTGCCGTGGATCTGGTAGAGGTCGATGTGGTCGGTCTGCAGCCGCTCCAGGCTGGCCTTCACCGAATCCATGATGTGGCCGCGCGAGGCGCCGCGGTCGTTCGGCCCCGGCCCCATCTGGCCGAACACCTTGGTGGCGATCACCACGTCCTTGCGGGCCAGGCCCAGGTTCTTGATCGACTGACCCAGCCGCTCCTCCGAGGCGCCGAACGAATAGACGTCGGCCGTGTCGAAGAAGTTGACCCCGGCGGCGATCGCCTTGCCCATGATGGCGTCGACCTCGTCCTGCGGCAGAGAGCCGATCGCCTTCCAGATGCCGGCGTCCTCGCCGCCGCCGAAGGTCATCGTGCCCAGGCAGATTTCGGACACGTAGAGGCCCGTGCGGCCAAGTTGGTTGTACTTCATCGCGAAGGCTCCAGGCGTCTGATCTGAAAGGGGACACGGCCCGGCGCGACAGGCGCTTCCGGCGAGTGCTATGCATGACCATATACGGCGTGACCGGCGACCAACAAGCGCCGGAACATGAAACGGGCGGGGGTTGCGATGGGTCGGGTCTTGGTCACGGGCGGCTCCGGGTTCATCGGCAGCCACTGCATCCTTCAACTGCTGGCGGCGGACCATGAGGTCCGCACCACCGTGCGCAACCTGAAGCGCCGGGACGAGGTCCTGGCCATGCTGCGGCAGGGCGGCGCGGCCGATCCGGGCGACCGCCTGACCTTCTTCGCCGCCGACCTCGAGAACGACGCCGGCTGGGCCGAGGCGGTGGCCGGCTGCGACCAGGTCCTCCATGTCGCCTCCCCCTTCCCGCCGGCGCTGCCGAAGCATGAGGACGAGCTGATCGTGCCGGCCCGCGAGGGCGCCCTGCGCGTGCTCCGCGCCGCCCGCGACGCCGGCGTGAAGCGGGTGGTCCTGACCTCGTCCTACGCGGCGATCGGCTACGGCCTGCCGGGCCGGACCGCACCCTATACCGAGGAAGACTGGACCAATCCCGACGGGCCGGACGTCCAGCCCTACGCCAAGTCCAAGACCCTGGCCGAACGCGCCGCCTGGGACTTCATCGCCCGCGAAGGCGGGGGACTCGAGCTGGCGGTGGTCAATCCGGTGGGGGTGTTCGGGCCGGTGCTGGGCCCTGACTATTCGACCTCGATCCTGCTGGTCCAGCGGCTGATGGACGGCGCCATTCCGGGCTGTCCGCGCCTGTGGTTCGGCGCAGTCGACGTGCGCGACGTCGCCGACCTGCACATCCGCGCCATGACCGACCCGGCCGCCAGGGGCGAGCGCTTTCTGGCGGTCTCCGGCGACTTCATGACCATGCTGGAGATGGCCAAGGCCCTGAAGGCCGGCCTGGGCCCAGCCGCGGCCAAGGTCCCCACCCGCGAACTGCCGGACTTCATGGTCCGCCTGGTGGCCCTGTTCGACCCGGCGGCCAAGCAGCTCCTGCCCGAGCTCGGCAAGCGCAAGAACGGCAGCAACGCCAAGGCGCGGCGTCTGCTGGGCTGGTCGCCGCTATCTCGGGAAGAGTCCCTGGTCGCGACCGCTCGCAGCATGATGGAACTGGGCCTGCTGAAGACCTAAGTCTCAAGCGCCATGACCTCCGAGCCTTCCGACATCCAGACCCTGGTCCGCCGCGACGGATTCGACTTCATCCCCGCCCGGCAGCTCGCAGACCTGCTCGGTCCCGCGGCGCTGGCCGCCTGGCCGGGCTTCGCCGCGACCTGGGATCATCTGGGCGAGGACCGCTTCATGGCCGACGGCGGGCGCTATCGCCGCCGCCGCCACGCGGCCCTGGCTGTCGACGGCGACAGCATCTCCCGAAAGCCGCACCAGCCGCACTATCAGAGCCGCGACTACAATCCTCTGAACGGCGGCGTGCAGCGCTGGTTCGACCCGGTGCTGGACGCCACCCTGGCCAATCCGGCGATGCAGGCGATCCTCTCGGCGTGCGGCCGCATGGTCGCCGACCAGGCCGGCGTGCGGCCCTGGCACGTGGAGCTGCACCAGTTCCGCATCGAGCCCGAACCCGGCCAGGCGGCCAGCCCGACGCCCGAGGGCCTGCATCGCGACGGCGTCGACTGGGTGTTCGTCATGCTGGTGCGCCGCGAGAACGTCGCCGAGGGTGTGACCCGGATCGCCGGCGCTGGCGGCCCGGACCTCGACCGCTTCGTGCTGGCCGAGCCGATGGACGCGGTCTTTCTCGACGACCACCGGGTGCGCCACGGCGTGACCCCCATCCAGGCGGTCGACCCGGCTCGTCCCGCCTATCGCGACGCCCTGGTCGTCACCTTCGCCGCCGAGACGCCCTCGGCATGAGCCCCGGCCCGCTCAAGCTGAAGGTGCAGCTGCTCTGCGGCGACACCCCGGCCATCGGGCCCGGCAAGGCCGACCTGCTGGAGGCGATCGACGCCCAGGGCTCGATCTCCGCCGCCGGGCGTGCGCTCGGCATGAGCTACCGCCGCGCCTGGCTCTTAGTCGACGAGATGAACCGCTGCTGGATCGAGCGTCTGGTCGAGACCCGCTCCGGCGGCGGCGAGGCCAGCGGCGCGCGCCTGACCGAGGCAGGCTGCAAGGTGCTGGCGGCCTATCGCCAACTCCAGGCCCATCTGGGCGAACAGGCCCGCGGCGAGCCGCTCGCCACCCTGACAGGTATGATGCGTTCAGAGCCCGAAACCTAGGCGCTGAGCTTCCACTGCATGATGGCCGGGCGCGGGCGTCGCGCCTCGATGGCCCGCCGCGAGCGGGAACGCACCTCGGCCCATCGGCAATTGGCCGGCGTGAAGTCGCCGCGCTCGTCGAGCCGCTCCAGCACCGCGTCGGCCGGCCGCTCGCCCATGTCGGCCAGGAAAGCTTCGTAGTCGCGCGCCCAGGCCGGATGCACGGCCACGCCCAAGGCCCCGAAGTCGCGGAACCGCGGCGAGCCCGGATGGGTGCAGTAGGTGTTGATCTGCTGCCAGGCGCGATAGGTCGCCGGATGCCGCTTACGCGCCCGGTGCCCGTGGACGGTCAGCCGCGCGGCCGAGACCTCGCGATGCAGGCAGCCGCAGCTCGAGGTCTTGCCCGACCGCACCGAGACGCCGTTGGCGACGGTGGTCTCCCCGCAGTCGCAGGCGAACAGCCAGTGGGCCTTGCCGTGGCGCGTCTCATGGAAGGCGATCCCGACCAGCCGGCCGAACCGCTCGCCTGCCATCTCGATCCGCTCGCGCCGCGCCACGCCGCCTGTCTCCGCCCGCCCGTCGATTCCGCTATATATCGTCGTATATAGCATAGGGTCGAAGACCGCCGATCGCTGTCAAGGCCTGACATTCGGGCCGTGGCGCCCCATCTCCCGCCACGAAGGCGCATTCGGCCAACAAGGAACAGCGGCATGGCAGGCAAGGTCTGGTTCATCACGGGCAGCTCCAAGGGCTTCGGGCGGATCTGGGCGGAGGCGGCGCTGGCGCGCGGCGACAAGGTCGTCGCCACCGCGCGCGACGTGAGCTCTGTCCACCCCCTGGTCGAGCAGTACGGCGACCAGGTCCTCGCCCTGCCCCTGAACGTCGACGACAAGGCCGCGGTCGACGCGGCGGTCGCCCAGGCCGTCGCCCGGTTCGGCCGCATCGACGTGGCGGTGAACAATGCCGGCTATGGCCTGTTCGGCGCGATCGAAGAGGTCAGCGAGGCCGAGGCCCGCGCCCAGATCGAGACCAACCTGTTCGGCGCCCTGTGGGTCACCCAGGCGGTGCTGCCGCACATGCGCGCCCAGCGGTCCGGCCACATCCTGCAGGTCTCGTCGATCGGCGGGGTCAACGCCTTCCCGACCGTCGGCCTCTACCATGCCTCCAAGTGGGGCCTGGAGGGCTTCAGCCAGGCCCTGGCGGCCGAGGTGGCGGAGTTCGGCATCAAGGTCACCCTGATCGAGCCGGGCGGCTACGCCACCGACTGGAGCGGCCCCTCGGCCAAGCGCGCCAGGGAGATGCCGGAATACGACGCCGTCCGCGCCGCCCGCCAGGCGGCCCGCGCCAGCTTCACGCCCGGCGATCCCGACGCCAGCGCCGCCGCCGTGCTCAAGGTCGTCGACGCCGAGGACCCGCCCCTGCGCATCTTCTTCGGCACGACCGGCCTGCCCATGACCAAGGCCGAATACGCGCGGCGCGTGGAGGCCTGGGAAGCCTGGAACGACGTTTCTGTCGAGGCCCAGGGCGACTGGGCCGCGAAGCAGGCGGCAAAGGCATCCTAGGCCAACACAGGCTTGGGGTTCGGCCCTGGGCGCTCAGCGCCAGGGTAGCGTCTTGCCTCGGCAGTGCTCTACCGCCTTGACGAGGGCCCCGGTCCAGTCGCCCAGAACCGAATCCTCGTAAGCCATAACGCGGTGTCGTTCTTCGCTCGCCGTGGTTGGGAACCCGGATGTGAATTCAAACGCGTAGTCGGCGCCATCGATCGTCGTGATCTGACTCTCGACACCGATCGCCGGCATGCCGGGCCAATCGCGGATGCGCGCGGCCAACTCCGGACATTTGCGCGAGCCTAGCCAGAAGGTGCGGCGGCCACTCAAGCTCGTCACACGCACGCGCCATGCCCCTTCGCCCGCGTTTGAGGCTTGGGCGAAGAAATCCAGCGTGGTGTCCGCGCCGAAGAGCAGCTCCGGGTGGATGCGGATCGTGCCGACAAGCAGGTCGCGGGCCGCCACTGGCGATGTGCAGGCCAAGGCGGCGACTAGGCCTGCGAACGCGATAAGCGGGCGTGCCCTCCTCATCCCAACGCCTGCTCCAGGTCCGCGATCAGGTCGTCGGCGTCCTCGATGCCGACGCTGAGGCGGATCAGGGAATCGGCGATGCCGATGCGCGCGCGGGTCTCGGCCGGGATCGAGGCGTGGGTCATGATCGCCGGATGCTCGATCAGGCTTTCGACCCCGCCCAGGCGCTCGGCCAGGGTGAAGAGGTGGGTGCGCTCCAGCATCTTGAGCGTGCCCTTGAGGTCGCGCTTGAGGATCACCGACATCATGCCCCCGAAGCCGCCGGTCATCTGGCGCGCGGCGAGCGCGTGCTGCGGATGGCTGGCGAGGCCCGGATAGATCACCCGCTCGATGTCCGCCCGGCTCTCCAGCCAGGCCGCGATCTTCATCGCGCTCTCGCCGTGCCGCTGCATGCGCAGGGCAAGCGTCTTGACCCCTCGCAGGGCCAGGAAGCTGTCGAAGGGCGAAGCCACCGCGCCCACGGCGTTCTGCAGGAAGGTGAGCTTGTCGCGCAGCTCGGCGTTCTCGCCCACCGCCAGCGCCCCGCCGACCACATCGGAGTGGCCGCCCAGGTACTTGGTGGTCGAGTGCATCACCACGTCGAAGCCGAACTCCAGCGGCCGCTGGACGGCGGGGCTGCAGAAGGTGTTGTCGGCCGCCGCGATCAGGCCCCGTTTGCGGCAGAGGTCGGCGATGGCCTCCAGGTCGGCCAGGCGCAGCAGCGGATTGGTCGGGGTCTCCACCCAGACCATCTTCGTGTTCGGGCGGATCGCCGCCTCGATGGCCGCCAGGTCCGACAGATCGATGAAGCTGAATTCCAGGCCGGCGGAGCGCTTGCGCACCCGCTCGAACAGCCGGAACGAGCCGCCATAGAGGTCTTCGCTGGCGATCACGTGGTCGCCGCTGTCCAGGGCGTCGAGCAGGGTGGCGATCGCCGCGAGGCCCGAGGCGAAGGCGTAGCCCTTCGTCCCGCTCTCCAGGTCGGCCACGGCGCGCTCGAAGGCGAAGCGGGTCGGGTTCTGGCTGCGGCTGTATTCGAAGCCCTGATGCACGCCGGGGCTCGCCTGGGCGTAGGTCGAGGTGGCGTAGATCGGCGGCATCACCGCGCCGGTCGAGGGGTCGGGCGATTGGCCGCCGTGGATGGTGCGGGTGGCGAAGGCCAGCCGGTTCTTGCCGTGTGGGGTGTCGGTCACGCCGCGCGCCTCAGATAGTTGATCAGGTCGATCCGGGTGATCAGGCCCAGGAACTCACGGCCCTCCAGCACGATGGCCACCCGATCCTGCTCGAACAAGGGCAGCAGGGCCTCCAGCGGCTCGCCGGCCTGCAGGGTGGTCAGGCGCGCGGTCATGGCCGAGCTCACCGGCTGGGCGAACCGCTTGTCGGTGTGGCGGTCCTCGACCGCCTCCAGGAGGTCGCTCTCGTCGATCAAGCCGATCAGGCGGCCGTCGTCCAGCACCGGCAGCTGCGAGACGTCGGCCTGGCGCATGCGGTTGTAGGCGGTGAGCAGGGTGTCGTCAGGCCCCACCGTGACGGCCCCGCCCTCGCCCGGCGCGCGGGCGATCAGGTCTCGCAGGTCGCCGTGCATCTGCTTGGCGGTCAGGCCCTGCTCGGCCAGCCAGCTGTCGTTATAGACCTTGGACAGATACTTCGAGCCGGTGTCGCAGACGAGGGTCACGACCCGCTGCGGCTCGGTCTGTTCGCGGCAATAGCGCAGGGCGGCGGCCAATAGCGTGCCCGACGAAGACCCCGCCAGCACGCCGGCCTTCAGCAGGAGCTCGCGCGCGGCGGCGATGCTCTCGGCGTCCGGGATCGTGTAGGCCTCGGCGACCAGGCTGAGGTCGCAGTTGGTGGGCACGAAGTCTTCGCCGATCCCTTCCACCACCCATGAACCGGGTTCGATGGTCTTCCCCGTAT